>LJNA01000056.1 GCA_001304365.1 Syntrophobacter sp. DG_60
CTCTTCTAATATCCTTTATTAAGGCAACGCCTTGATCATAGACAATAACCTCCAAAGACTTTTGATCTTGAGCGGTGCTTTCATAGATCCCACTCGCTAAGACAGAATTATTTAAATACAGCAGAAAAGGTATGATTAATCTATCTTGCACTTTCTTTTTAAGCGGCTTTTTCTGTTTAGATATGGACTCTTGGGCCTTTGGTAGAAAAGCCACTTTGCCGTCAGTCTGTAGGCGCTCAATGATTTCACTATCTGATACATCACGAATAGCAACTTGTTGCTCTATCTGAGGCAAGAAAATTGGTGGCTGATAATCAGACAAATTCCTTGGAGTCTTTATAAAAAAGGGCCAAAAAACTATTATTAGAAAGCATATAATTATTCCTCTTAGAAGGACGAATTTTTGGGAGACAAAACGGGAACTCCTCCTGAAAAGCCCTGGAGCTGATATAATCATGGAGGTTTTAACCCTTTTTCCCTGTTCCCGTTCCTTACGGATTTCTTGAACCTTCCTTAGGGCATTAGCGCTTAAGCTCATATATTCTCGTTTTCTATTTGAAGAAAGGAGACACGGAGGGTCCAGGCTTCTGGAAATTCCTTTTTAAGTTTTTTCTCTTCTTCTAAAGCATCCCTTTTGTTTTCAAATTTCCCTATCAGCACTCGATACCAAACCGTTCCTTTAGGGATTTCTACCTTTGTAACGAAGGTTCGATAACCAGCTTTTTTAATGGCCTGAGTCCTTGCTACGGCCTTTTCCTTGCTTTGATACGATTCTACATGGATAGTATAAAAATGCGTCATTTTTGGTTTACTTTTGGTAGGTCTTTTAAATATACGATTTTGAGGTAAGCTTTTTTTCCTGTGATGCGGCTTAGAGTCGATATCCTTGGCTTTTTTAGTGTCAGCTATTTTAGCCTGAGTCCTTGCTACGGCCTTTTCCTTGCTTTGATACGATTCTACATGGATAGCGTTAGAATCTATTTCTGGCTTACTTTCAATAGGTTTTTTTAATATACGATTTTGATGCGAACTCTCTTGTTCCACTCCTATGCGTTTTTTTAATTCCTCAATTTTTTCCAAGAATTCTTTATTGACAGCATCCGCCTCTTCTCTGGTTCGTATCACACGGGGGGTAAGGGCAATTAACAATTCAGTTTTAATGGTTTTCCAAGATTTATGTCCAAAAAGGTAACCTAAAATGGGAATATCTTTCAATAAGGGGATACCCTTAGTGGATCTTGTCTTGTCTGTCTTAAAGATGCCACCTAAGACCACTGTTTGACCACTTTGCACCACTAAAGAGCTCTTTGCTTCTCTCTTTAGAAAGGCTGGGTTTCCTGCAACAGCAGCTTTTTCTAAAACTGAACTAATTTCTTGTGTAAGATCCATCTTCACCAAACCAGCAGAACTTATATGAGGTTTTACAGTAAGTAGAATACCTACCTCCTTATATTCTACTGAAACTTCAGTGACCTCTTCTCTATAAGCTGTTCTAGCAATGGGCCATTCTTCACCTATTTTAATAGAGGCTTCAGTATTGTCAGTGACTAAAATAAGGGGAGTGGAGAGAATATTTACTTCAGAAATTTCAGCTAAAGTGTATATTAGGGCCCTCAATTGCCCTGGGGTAGTAAATAGGCCATAATAGAAGCCTGTGGGTGTTTCTCCTGCCCCCTCAGGTAGAGGACTTGTTATCCCTTCGCTTAAACTCACACCGCCAATATATTTTTGGCCTCGGTGTTTGATAAACCATTCCACCCCATATTCTATAGATTTAGTTAAGGTTATCTCTGTAAGCATAGTTTCAATCATTACCTGCCTTGGGATAATATCTAACTCTTTTATTACCCTTTCAATCATATGATAATCAGGGGGTGTGGCCTTGATGATTAAAAAGTTATTTATCTTATCTGGTATGATTACTACTTCTGCTATCAATTCTTCTGTGCCAGTAGGTGTAGGCAATACCCCTTTCTCTTTTTCTGCAGGGACAATGACCTTCCCCGGCTTTTCTTCTATCTTTTCACCAAATAACTCTTTGAGTAAATTGGCAATCTCTTCTGCATCGCCATTCTCTATGGGATAGACATAGACACGGAGTGCGGCTTCTTCTGGTTTAACATCTAATTCTTTAATCCACTTCTCAACACGATTAAGTAAATCTTCTTCCAAGGTAAGCACTAATAATGCATTCATGGACTTAAATGGAATAAATGTAATAATTGGTCTAGCCTCTGGTTTTGCACCTTCTTCTTTAAAAATTTGTTTTAATACCGAAGACATTTCATCTACCTTTATATATTGCAAGGGAAACATTTTAAATTTTACTTGGGCAAATAGGTCCATATCTATCGCTTCGATTAGTGTCTTAATCTTCTCAATATCCTTTGGGTAACCCACTACTATTAAGGTATTGGTGTATGATTCAGGAATGAGTTGTGTACCCGGGCTAAGGAGGGGTTTGATTATAGAGACTGCTTTATCAGTACGGATGTATTTAAGGGGGAAGAGGTAAATGCCAACACCCTCTTTTATTCCTACCTTTTCTGTTAGACCCGGTGCCTCCTGCTGGGGTACAATGTAATAAATACCATCCTTTTTGACTATACTGAGATTGTTTAATTTTAAGATGGCTTCTATCAATGGAAGAAGTTGTTCTTTTTTTATTTCTCCAACACTATGGATAGTGATGCGGCCAGTGACTCTTGGTGATACTACGTAAGGGGCACGAAGACCCTCTTTAATCAATACCTTTAATGCCTCATTTAAGTCCACTTGATCAAAATTTATAGTAATGCCACTGTTTTTTGAGGGCTTAGCTGGTTGAGCACGCTGATCATCAGGCAGTTGCTCGAGCACCTCGGTCATATTATCTGAGGGCTCAAATGGCTGAGCATAGGTGACTAAATAGGTCATTAAGATTGAACAGATAATTAGAATAAAAATAAGTAGATTCTTAGATATTCTGTGCATATGCCCCTCTTACCTCTTTTTTATTTCATGTTAAGATCAAACCTTCTATGGTCAGCCTAACCCGTAGTACGCTACCTTCCTTTTGAGAATTAATGTTTAAGTCTCTGATGCGTAGATTATGACGCTGTATCTCTAATTTATCTAATATTTTCAATAAGCTTTTGATATTTCCTTGTAAAACAGTGTGAATGCGCAATTGGGGATAATTACGCCATTTTGTTTCCTCGGCTCGGTATTGTATAACGGCAATTCCATTTTTCTCTGCCAGTTCATTTAAAAATTTTTGTATCTCTGTAGCCAAAGCATAGGGAGTAGGGTAGGAGAAAAAGGGGAGTAGGGTTTGTTTTTCTGTCTTTAATTTTCTTAATTCTTTTTTTGCAACATTAACTAGACCTTTTAATTTTTTCTCTTTTTGGTCCAGTAAAGATGTTTTTTCACTGATTAGGTCTTGATTCTGTGCTTTTGTTTGATAGAGGTGGTAGAGATAAATACCTAAACCTAGATTAAATACAAGATATATACTTAAAAAAACATAATGGGAATATCTCTTTAGTAAATCCTTTAAAAAATCCAAATTCAAGAAATCTAAATTAAAGGTCATGAGGCAGGCTCCAGAGTTAAATAAAATCTCTCTTTTCCTGTAGCTTTATTCTTAGTTATTGCTGAACTTAAACTTACATTTTTGAATAATGGGGACTTCCCCAAGATATCTACCAAGTTCAAAGCAGATTCTCCCTCCCCTCTAAGGGTTATCCTTTTGGTTCTGACATCCATATTGCTTACCCAAGCATCCTCGGGTAAAAGGCGGGTTAATTCTAAAAGGACATCTAGGCGTGGTTTTCCATACTCGGTTTTGTAGTTCTTGAGTAAATTAATGAACTGGGTAAGATCTTCTTTTTGTTTGACTAAACCTTGGTAAAATCCATATTTCTCTTTTACTTGTTGAATTTGTTTCTCTATTTTAGCTAAAGTAAGTTCTTGATTATGCACACTACGGTAATAAGAAAAAATAAAGATAGACAAACAGATAGGTAAGATCAAACTCAATATGGCATAACCAGGTATTCTAAAAGCCAAACTCAATATGGCATAACTAGGTATTCTAATAAACCTCTTTAAGGGAAGCCCCTGAAATGAGGGTAGAGAACGAATATCCTGCCCGGCAATTACGCTTCCAAAAGCGAGCACATTACGATATTCAATAGTTTGATTTAATATAGCATCGCTGATGGAAGTTACCTTTGGATAATTTTCGGCAACAGACTTAAAAAATTGAGGCTTAATAGGTAAGATATCTTTGAATTCCCTGTCATCACCCACGGCTACACTTTCGATCCAATCTTCGCCATTTTGTTTATGAGTATGAAAATATACTCCAACGTCATTAATCAATCCCAAATGTTTTATACCCTTATATAACCCCCAAAATCCGGGGTAGACTGCTTTAACTTTGAGCCCCAATTTAGACAATTTTTCTAAAACAGGGTCTAAAAAGGTCCTTATCACATAGGCTATAATGACTATTATCTGCCCTTGTTTCTCTCTATAAATATATCCATAATAAACCTGATCTAAATTATAAGGGATTTCGCCTTTTAAATCATAGACAATGACCTGGCTCAAACGCCTCTTTGCAACAGAGGGGTAGGTAAGGTGACTCCGCCCTAAGCAATTGTCAGCAATGACAAGGTAGGTAGCAATATTTTTTAAAGGTATTCCTAAGGATAATTCCAATTCTTCTATTTGATTTCCAGAAAATGACTTAAGAATTTTCAACTCGTTAGGCTTTAAAAGATCTTGCTTCACCAAAACAGCGTCAAAACCTGTTTTGTGAATATAGATACCCAATCTTAGCTTAGTTTTAAGCTTTTCTCCTAATTCTAATAAAATCGCTCTTCTACCTTTTGCCATTTATTATTTTGAAAACGTTGCCAACTAATATAAAATATATATACATTTTTAACAATCCCTTTTGTGATAAAACGATAAATAACGTTATTTTGTAACTTTAGCAAAGTTTCTCCTTCCTCCTCCTCTTCTTCTATTCCAAGGGCTTCTTTTATAGTTTTTGATGCTGATTCAGAATCTATCTTTCCTTGGGGGTTATGAATAGTAAAATATCTCCATAACCCTGGTCTTTCCCAAAATAATTCATAATTTATTCCTCTCACTAATAGCAACTCTTCTAAACATTTAAATGGCTTATTGGGAGGAGTATAATTACAACCCGCCTCTTGGTAATATCTATCCTCTGCCCCCTGTGGACGAATGAGCTTATCCCCATCTCGCCAATCTATAATAGAATCAGCAATGATATTTGCTGTATGTTCTGAAATATTTAAGGCCAATAATAGATTAAATATCTCATCAAAAGTAGCATTATTTAGATCTAGTTTTCCAGTTTCTGGTTCGACTCCCACCTTTAGATTAACATCGCTTTGCCCTACTAGCTTTACCGGATGTAACTCTCCATCGGGTTGCCAAAGGTCAATGCCTTCAATAGGTTCGGTCAAATCTTGACCGACAACTAGCATCCTTTGGGCATATGCTATTGCTGATTGGGCTATATAATAGCCTAAGAGCTTTCCTTTTAAATTAATGCTAAGTTTGGCTTGCTGTCTAACACTTTTGCTATATTGAATAGCCAAAAAGGAGATAAGAAATAAGAGCCAAAGGACAATCACAAGGATAATGCCTTGACGAGAGGTTGATTTTTTCATTGAAATTTGGACTTTAATAATGGAACCCAAATCGTAGTAGTATGATGGCCCTTTTTAATCTCTGCCTTAATAGCCAAAGGTAATCTATTCTTCCAGTGGTCTTCCCAATCAAATCTATCCCATAGACCCTTTATATCAGCCAAATAGGTTATCTTGAATGTATCTACATTCTCCAATAAGCAGATAGGTTCGATATCCTCTAAATCTCTAATGTCTTCTTCCTTAGTAAAAGGTCTTTGTTTAGTAAATATCTTTCCATCTTCATACCGAAATTCCACAACCCCAATGCCTCCAGGCACCAACCCCTGCAAAGGGGTGAAAGTAAGAAAGCTTAAGCTATTTTCATCCCCTTGAAAAAATGTCCGTTTTTCTCCTTCATGGTATATATTAAACAACTCATGCCACAAGATATTTTTTATCCCTATCAACTCTGCCATAACCTGGCCCTCGGCCTTACCTCTATCCACAGCCCGCAGCGATTGGTTTAGACTTAAGGACAGAATGAGAAATAAGGCACTGGCCAGATTAATAGCTACTAAAACCTCTATTAAAGTAAGACCATGTTTCTTGACTATATTTTCCCTCACTTTCCTTTAGGTCTAAACAGTTCCGGAAGATTTCTAGCAGGTGTCTTGGAAGATTCACTCTTGCGGGGTGGTCTCTTAGGCTCTTTGGAAACTTTGGGTTCAGAAATTTTTGGTACTGGAAGAGGTTTTCTAGCTGCTCTACTTTTATTCTCTAATCCTACTTCATATGTAGTACCTGCTGATTTAAACTTCACTATCTCCTTATATAAATCTATATCTACTATCTTATATCCATTTACCTCTTCTTCTACGAGATACCACTTTGGAATCTGTTTTGGGTCATTTGGGGCAATAATTAGGGCCCGAAGATTGTCTTCTTGTTTCCACAGTCCAATCACCATTGGTAATGTTACATTGGAAGGTTCACCTTGACCTTCCTCATTTATTTCTTGACGCTGTGGAGAAAATAGATTTTTTTGAACAATCAGGTCGTATTGACCCTGTGAAATAAGCTCCTCTTCTATTTCACGGGGCTGATCGCTCCAAACAGGCGTTATCCATAGTAAAATTATAAAAATCTTTAAAAATATCAAGCTTTTTTTAACCATTGTCATATCTTCCTTCTTTTAAACCCAAATTATACAATAATTTGGGTTTATATGAAAAGATAGAGTCATTCCTTACCTTAAAAGTAAGTTCCATTTTTGGCAAAATAAGGTCTGGGGAGAAGCCCCAGCGTAAACAGCGTTGTTACTTGCATAATCTGGGTTGAAATTCTGTAACTGTTTTATCATTTATACCATTTACTGAGAAAAAGCAAATTATCAGGAGTTTGATGTAGCCTGCTAAGAAAAAAAATATTTGTCAACGTTAAAAATGTGATTCTGAATGGGTAAAAAACGCTAACTAATGAAGAAGGTTCGGTTTGCAAACAGTCATTACATCTATAATAGAGGCGTAGACAAGCAGAAGACTTTTTTTAAGTGATGAGTATTATTTTATGTTTTTGTTCATGACCTCTATGGGTCTAATGACAGCCCCCAGTCCTAAATGTAGAAAAGGAACTTTATCCCAATGCAGCACTGTCTGGGCCTATATATAGGGTGTGGTGGCATAATTAATCTCCCCTCGGATAATTCAACTAGTTTACCGTTGCTGACTGGGCAAAAAATATTCACTCAGATTTAAGGTAAACATCTTGGTTACTCTCAACCATTGTTTATTATTTTACTAATGAGCCTTGAGCTAGATATACCTTGAAGTGTTGGGATTAGAATTACCTCCCCCCCATATCCTTCTACAATATCCTTTCCTACTACCTCTTCCTTTTTATAATCAGCTCCTTTGGTCAAGATATCTGGCTTAAGCCCTTTGATTAAATGCTTTAATTCATCAGTGGAGAATATGGTAACATAGTCTACACAATCAAGGGCAGATAATATCTGGGCACGTTCTGCTTGGCCTATAATAGGACGGCTATTTCCTTTAAGTATTCTAACTGATTCATCTGTATCTAAGGCTACAATTAGTATGTCACCTAACTTTTTTGATTCTTTAAGAAGGTGGATATGGCCTGTGTGTAAAAGGTCAAAGCAGCCATTGGTAAAAACAATCCTTTTACCTTGGGCCTTTAGGTAATTTACAACCTGTTTTAATCTTTTGATTTCCAATACCTTAGAAGGTAAAAGAGGCATATCACCTACTAATACATCTAACAATTCCTCTTGAGATACAGTGGCAGTCCCTACTTTACCTATTACTATGCCTGCTGCAATGTTGGCGAGCATTGTAGCCTCAAAATATGTAAGGCCCGAAGTAATTGCCAATCCTAAAGTAGCCAAAACCGTGTCTCCTGCACCTGATATATCATATATCTCTTTTACCCTTGCAGAGACGTTGATGGGTGAATTATCTTTTGTAAATAAAGATATACCTCCCTTCCCACGGGTTATAAAAACAGCTTCCAAATCTAACTCAGACAAAAATTTCTTACCCGCTTCCTCTAAATTTTCGAGCCCTGAAGCTATGAGTGCCTCTTTCTTATTTGGGGTGATTGCAGTAGCCCCCTTGTATTTTGTAAATTCTTTTCCTTTAGGGTCTACCAGTATAAGTTTATTACTATGTTTACAGATTGTTATGATTTTACCTAAAATCCTTGTGGTGAGTACTCCTTTGGCATAGTCTGAAACTAGAATGGCATCAAAAAGTGGTAGATTGTCCTCAATATAGGTAATGATTTTATTTTCTAAATCTTCAGAAATCTCTTTTCTTGTCTCATAATCAAGTCTCATCATCTGCTGGTTAAGTGCTATAACCCTAGTCTTTTTAGTCGTGGGTCGGTCAGCGGCAAAAAATAACCCATCGGTATTTACCTTTATCTTTTCAAGTTCATTTTTTAAGGCTGTGCCTATAGTATCATTGCCAATAACACTGGCCACATATACCTTAACCCCCAAACTGGCTAGGTTATTTACTACATTACCTGCCCCACCCAGGGTATGGTTTTGGCTTTTAATATTAACTATCTGTACTGGCGCCTCAGGGGAAATCCGCTCAACATCTCCCCATAGATACTCATCTAACATTAGATCACCTATTACAAGAAAGGTATGATTTGAAAAATGCGTTATG
>LJNA01000128.1 GCA_001304365.1 Syntrophobacter sp. DG_60
CAGTACGAGAGGCTCTAGGATTTACTTCTAATACATAAACCTTTTCATCTTTTACTGCATATTGGACATTCATCAATCCAATGACATTTAATTCCTTGGCCAATGCCTTTGTTTGGGCCTTAATTTCTTCAATAATATGAGAAGGCAAGGTATGTGGTGGCAATACGCAAGCACTATCTCCTGAATGCACACCTGCTTCTTCGATGTGTTCCATAATTCCTGCCACTACACATATTTCCCCATCAGCTACGGCGTCTACATCTATTTCAACGGCATCCTCTAAGAACTTATCTATTAATACTGGATGTTTAGCAGAGGCTTCTATGGCACTCAACATAAAACCCTCTAATGCCTGTTCATCATAGACTATCTCCATAGCCCTTCCGCCCAATACATAAGAAGGTCTTACCAATAGGGGATACCCGATTTTTTTAGCTATCTTCATTGCACCTTCATAAGAGGTAGCGGTGCCATTATCCGCCTGGTTTAGTCCTAGCTTTTTAAGAAGCTGTTTGAATCTTTTTCTATCTTCAGCCCGGTCGATAGAATCAGGGGAAGTCCCTAATATATTGACCCCCGCCTTCTCTAACCCCTTGGCCAGATTTAATGGGGTTTGCCCACCAAATTGGACAATTATTCCATCCGGGTTCTCCTTTTCTATGACATTTAAGACATCCTCCAAGGTTAAAGGCTCAAAATATAACTTATCGGCAGTATCATAATCAGTGCTTACAGTCTCAGGATTAGAATTAATCATTAATGTTTCATATCCCATTTCCTTTAAGGCAAATACAGCATGAACGCAACAATAGTCAAATTCAATACCCTGACCAATCCTATTTGGGCCGCCCCCTAAAATGAGTATCTTTTTCTTGTCTGTAATGCGGCTTTCGTCAACTTTATCATAGGTAGAATAATAATAAGGTCTAATAGAGTCATGTTCGCCCGCACAGGTATCTACTAGTTTAAAGACTGCTTCTATCTTATGTTTCTTTCGGAATTTTCTTATCAACACCTCATCAGTATGAAGAAGACACGCCAATTGCTGGTCGCTGAAGCCGTACTGCTTGGCCCGAAGGACTAAGTGAGGCTCCAGGTTTTTAATGTTCCGTTTCTTTATTTCATTCTCCAGCTCCACAATCTCCCTCATGTTGTCCAAAAACCACCTGTCAATCTTGGAAAGCTCATAGATCTCATCATTACTCATCCCCATCTGTATGGCATAGCGGATATAAAATAGTCTCTTGTCATTCGGAACACGAAGTCTCTCTTTTATAAGTTCAATATCTGTCTGGTGAAATTCATCTCTGCCATCTGCTCCCAAGCCAAACCGCGCAATCTCTAAACTTCTTATCCCTTTCTGTAAAGCTTCCTTGAAGTTGCGTCCGATAGACATAGCCTCACCTACTGCCTTCATAGAGGTATTAATAGCAGGATCTGCTTGAGGGAATTTTTCAAAGGCAAAGCGGGAGATCTTAAATACACAGTAATCCACTGAGGGTTCAAAGAAGGAGGTAGTCTGCCCCGTGAGGTCTACTGCAAGTTTTGCGGCTACTCTGGCAATAGGAAATCCTGTAGCCTTAGAGGCCAAAGCAGAACTTCTTGATAAACGTGGATTTACTTCAATTATTACTACCCTGCCATCATCTGGATTTACAGCAAATTGTATATTAGAACCTCCCCCAGTGACATCAATTTTACGAATTATCCTTTTGCATAAATCAACTAGATAGGCATACTCCTTAGCAGTGAGTGTCTGAGCAGGTGCGACCACAATACTGTCTCCTGTATGGACGCCCATAGGGTCTACATTCTCCATTGAGGTGACTATAATTACATTATCTGCGCAATCACGTATCACCTCAAATTCTATCTCTTTCCAGCCCAACACTGACTGCTCCACCAGGACCTGGTGTACTGGAGAAAAATTCAGGGCCCCGGCAGTAAATGCCTCCATTTCCTCAATATTAACTCTTGCATAGCCCTCTTAAATAGGTCTCTATCTTCAGCCCTGGCTATAGCCTCGGCAGAGGCGCCAATAGGCTCTACTCCATATTTTTCTAATATTCCTTTTCGCGATAAAAATACTGCTAAATTGAGTCCTGTCTGACCTCCTAGGGTTGGCAACAGGGCATCTGGCCTTTCACGCTTTATTATCTTCTCCATTACTTCCACCGTTAAAGGCTCAATGTAGGTCTTATCAGCCATTCCTGGATCAGTCATGATGGTAGCTGGATTAGAATTTACCAAGACTATATTATAGCCTTCCTCTTTTAATGCCTTACAGGCCTGGGAGCCAGAATAATCGAATTCACAAGCCTGTCCAACAATGATAGGACCAGAGCCAATAATGAGAATTTTTTTGATATCAGTGCGCTTTGGCATTAGGTCAACTTCTTTTTCATCATCTCTATAAATTTCAGAAAAGGTCCAGCATCTGCCATTGCTGGATAGAACTGGACAGAGAAAGCAGAATATTTTTTGGAATCTATTCCTTCTATTGTGCTGTCATTTAAATTTATATGGGTAACTTCTATATCTGAAGGTAAGCCTTCTTTATCCAAACAGAAGCTATGATTTTGATAGGTAATTTCACACCTTTTTCTAATAAGGTCTTTTACCGGCTGGTTTGAGCCGTGATGACCAACTTTCATCTTATAGGTTTTAGCACCGAGGGTGAGCCCTAATACTAAATGACCTAAAGATATGCCAAAGAGGGGCAATTTGCCTAGTAATTTCTTGATCTCCTCAACTACATAGAAAAGCCTCTGCGGATTCCCTGGTCCATCAGAGATCATGATTCCACTGGGTTTTTGGGTCAACATGTCCTCAGAAGAAGAGCTTGCCGGCACCCTAATGACAGAGGAAGAGAATTCTTGTATTTGCCTTAAGAGACTAAGCCTTATCCCCAAGTCTAAAACTACTACCCTTTCTCCTTGCTGATTCTTACCTTCTAACTCGATAGGCTCTTTGACTGTTAGTTCTTCAACCAAGTCTGAGGTGTCTTTTGAGAAGTTCTTTATCTTTTTAATCAGACTCTTTGTGTTGAAATCAACACTAGAAATGATTGCCTTCATTTCCCCATGCTCACGAAGATGCACAGTTAGGGCCCGTGTATCTATGTCTTTTATCCCCAATAGGCCATTTTTCTTCATAAAATCTTCTAATGTGCCCTTAGCCCGAAAATTACTTATTACACGACTTAGCTCTTTGGCGACTATTCCCTTTGGATGTACTTTATCTGATTCAGAATCTTCGTCGTTTATGCCATAATTTCCGATCAGAGGATAGGTCATAACTACTATCTGGTCCCTATTGGAAGGATCTGTCAATATTTCTTGATAGCCCACTATACTGGTGTTAAAGACTATGTCTCCCACTACTTCACCAGGGGTGCCAAAACCTTGGCCTTCAAATATAGTTCCATCCTCTAAGACAAGAATGGCTCTCATGTCGGTTTTTTATAATAAACAAGATTGATCTTTTTGGCAAATTTACTTTATTTCCTTAAGGGGAAAGTTTGGAGAAGAGGGCAGAAAATATTGGTACACCGATTGAAAAAAGTCTTGAAGAAGGCATTTGGTAGCTGATCAATATAAACATGCAGTTGCTTATTTAAGGTATTCCTGCAGGGGTTTTACTTTTAATTTACCTTTTATTAAGGCTTCAATTCCATCTACCATGGCCTTTGCCCCCGATATAGTGGTGGTATAAGGAATACCATAAAGTAAAGTAGCCTTTCTAATAAATGAGGCATCCTCGCTGGCCCCTTTTCCTAAACGTGCATTAATGACCAAATCAAAGGCACGATTTTTAATATGGTCTATTACATGTGGCCTCTGATCACGCAATTTATGCACTATTTTTACAGGAATCCTTGGATTCTTAAAGTAATCGGCTGTGCCAGCAGTGGCTGCCAATTTGAACCCTAATCCCATAAGCTTTTTGGCAATAGGGAGGGTAGCAGGTTTATATTTGTCAGCTACAGTAATTAGTACCCTTCCTCTAGTGGGTGGCCATTGTCCAGCAGCAATTTGTGATTTAGCAAAGGCCATCCCATATGTTTCATCAATCCCCATTACCTCTCCTGTAGAGCGCATCTCTGGCCCTAAGATAGGGTCAACACCAGGGAAGCGCAAAAATGGGAAAACAGATTCCTTCACTGCTACATGCCTTATTTCAACTTCTTTAGTAATCCCCAATTTCTTTAATTTTTTCCCTATCATCAGCTTTGTAGCCACCTTTGCCCAAGGCACACCGGTAGCCTTGCTGACAAATGGAACAGTACGAGAGGCTCTAGGATTTACTTCTAATACATAAACCTTTTCATCTTTTACTGCATATTGGACATTCATCAATCCAATGACATTTATAGGAAGATAAAGTATGTGGTGGAAGCACACAGGCACTGTCCCCAGAATGAATGCCTGCTTCCTCCACATGCTCCATAATGCCTGCCACTATACATATTTCTCCGTCAGCTACAGCATCTACATCTACTTCTATGGCGTCATCCAAGAACTTGTCAATCAATATAGGATGTCCTGGTGCTGCTGATACCGCAATCTCTATAAAATTCCTTAAATTTTCCTCATCATAAACAATCTCCATGGCCCTGCCACCCAATACATAAGATGGCCTTACCAACACAGGAAAACCAATCCTCTTAGCAATTTGTATACCTTTTTCTACTGTTAGAGCGGTTCCATTTTCTGGCTGACGCAGACCCAATTTTTGCAATAGGGCCTTAAACCTTTTTCTATCCTCAGCCCTATCAATGCTGTCAGGGGAGGTGCCAATGATGGGTGCACCCGCCTTAAATAAAGGTACAGAGAGGTTTAATGGGGTTTGCCCGCCAAATTGGACGATGATACCATCTGGCCTTTCCTCTTCTATGATATTTAATACATCCTCTTTGGTTAATGGTTCAAAATAGAGTTTATCTGATGTATCATAATCTGTGCTTACTGTCTCTGGATTAGAGTTTACCATAATACTTTCTATCCCTTCTTCCCTCAAGGCAAATGCTGCATGAACACAGCAATAATCAAACTCTATGCCTTGGCCAATGCGATTTGGCCCCCCTCCTAAAATCATTATCTTTTTTCTTTTAGATGGACGTGCCTCATCCTCTTCCTCATAAGTAGAATAATAATAAGGTGTATATGCCTCAAACTCTGCAGCACAAGTATCTACCAATTTATAAACCGCCTTTATTTCCCTCTTTTTTCTCTCCTCCCTTACCTTATCCTCATTACTTCCTAATAGGTAAGAAAGTTGAATATCAGAAAATCCATATTCTTTGGCTTTTTTGAGCAATTCTTTAGGAATTTGAAACAAATTCCCTTCATACTTAGCTAATTCCGCTTCTAATATCAGAATCTGGTGGATATTTTCCAAAAACCAGGGGTCAATATGGGTCAATTTATAAATTTCTTTTACAGAAAATCCTGCCTTTATAGCATAGTAAACATAGAATATACGCTGAGAACTGGGGTGGATGAGCCTTTGCCTAAACTCTTTCTTGCTTAATACTCTTTCCTTTCTATCTATCCCTAGACCATGACGGCCTACTTCTAAAGAGCGTAGGCCTTTTTGCAATGCCTCTTTAAATGTACGGCCAATGGCCATCGCTTCCCCTACAGAACGCATGGAGGTAGTTAAGGCGTCCTCTGCTCCAGGGAATTTCTCAAATGAA
>LJNA01000057.1 GCA_001304365.1 Syntrophobacter sp. DG_60
GCCTTGGCACTGACCCATCCACACCAAGGGCACCCAGTGCTTATGAGTTCTTCAGCCGGCACTCGCTTACCACACTGCGGGCATTCTTCTTTGGCTATAATTGCCTCTTTCCAGGCAGGTGTCTTAAGAGTAGTTCCGGATGGAAATTCTAATCCATATTTGGCAGCGGTCTCAAACGATGCCAAGGCCGCCCTGATTTTTATACCCAAAAGCTCAACGCCCACAACAGAAATAGTAATATCGGCATTAATTACCAATCCCTTGTCCAAGATTTTGTCTACTACATCAACTAAGGTGTCGGCACCATCTCTTGTTGCCTCAATGGCCATTTCTCCTCCATGATAGAAAATAAATCCCAATGACAAATGTCAAAATCCCAATGATTAAATTCCAATTCATTTGTCATTTTTAATTTGTTATGCTTTTCACCTCAAAAACACTACCCTTACTTCTCTTTTTCCAAACTTCCTTGCAAGCCGCTCATTTTTCAAAAAGACATCAATGCGTTTTTTCCACCTGGTGTGCATCAGGTCATTTATTTCGTAGATTCCAAGCCCTTCAATATAAATCCTGCCTCCAAACTTCCACCCGGAATAAAACAAATCACGGCTTACAGCCACAGTGCCAACCTTTGGCCTTGTGCCCGAGGCCGTTACAAGAGGTGTACCGTCGCACTGCCTCTTTGTTGGACTATAAGCAGTCACAGTGCAAAGCCTTACCATTTTGGACTCCGTAGCCTTTAATGAAGCCACTTCTTGCCCAAGATCAAGAACCTGATTCTCAAGGCATAGGAACTTATGGCTAAGTATAAAAGCCATATTTAGCGCACCGAACCAACAAACCAAAAGAACATAAATGAATATTCTAGCTAACATGTTCATAAATACTGCAGGCCATCCCTTTTCTCTTTAATGGATGCACCTTTGCGAACCCAGCAGCTCTGGAGTTACTTTCAAGTGCTTTTCTACTTGGTCAAAAAAGAGTTTTTTCATTTCCTGTTGGTCTTCTGTTGAACCATCAAGTAAAAAACTCACAACCGCACTGAGCAGCAAGTTAAAAATCTGCTTGGGGTCTGTAATGTTGAAGTACAGCATCCTTACGCCAAACTCCTTTATAAACATGGCCATAGTTGGTTGCCGTCTCTCTACACTAACCACCAGCTCCTTCAAGAACTCTCTCTGCTTTTGCCTAAACTCCTCGGTTTTCATGTACTCCAATATCTCCTCTTTGGTCAGTGCTTTTTTTTCACTCATTGTATTGTTCCTTTTGCCTCCATCATTTGTTTATGGGCTTCATAGAATTCCATTATCAAAAGGTCTATTGCAGTAGCAAATTCTGGCAAAGTAGGAGCTTTACTGAGGTTGGTCTGTATAAATAACATTAAATCACTCCAAAACATTTGCCTCAGTTCTTTTACTACATCTTTTCTAACTTTCCATTCGTCCTGTCTAATCCTTTTTGCTTTCTGTCCGTTCATTCTTTATTTTCCATCTCTTCCAATAAAGCCCTTCTTCTTTCCTCCTTTTTTTTCTTAGTTCCCATACATGATATTTGAAACTTTCACCAAGCTCTCTATTCCACTAATCTCATGGGCAAATAATGGCACTAGGGTAATTGAATATCCCTTGGACTCCTGGGCCTTGAATTGTTCTATATATTTTTGCTGCTCCTCTCTCTTGCAGGCACAAAAATCGCACTCTGTAGGAGGAATTACCATGTTAACAACCATGTATGAACAAGGGATTTTAAGCCTTTTTAGATTAGAAAGAAGTCGCCCTGTTTCTGCTACAGCCATGGCCTCAGGGATGGTTATAGCTACAAACTCAGTTTTTTGAGAATCAGTAAGGGCCTCTTTAATCTTTCTTACAGATTTAGATAGCTCTATCGTCTTTTCTGCCGCCTTACCCAGGTGTACTACTCCTTTATATTTAATGAGTAATCTAAAAAAGGTGTTTAGCCACTCCCTGATTAGGTCAGGAATCTCTAAAAAACGCAGCAGATGCCCTGTAGGGGCAGTATCCAAGATAAAAAAATCGTATCTTCCTTCATCTTGAAGGTCCATAATCTTCTTTAAGACCATGATTTCATCCAGTCCTGGTGGAGAAAGGGAGATAAGTTTAGTCATTACCTCCCTATCAAACTTTATATCTATTCCCTTGCTAAGAAATTTATCGAATATCTCTTCTATACTTTCTCTATATTCTTTCTTCAGGTCATCAAATAATCTTATGGCGTCAATTTCTAAGGCAAAAAGGTTAGTTTCTTTAGATTGTAGATGGTAGATTGTAGATGGTAGATGTTGTTCTTTCTCGGCCCTGTCTTTATTCACATCTGACATCTGACATCTGACATCTGCCTTATAATAAATTGACGTGATCTTATCCCTGATTTCTTGGCTGAAGCTATCAGAGAGAGAGTGGGCAGGATCTGTAGAAAAAATAAGGACTTTTTTATCAGGATTGTGTCTGGCCATACATAAGGCACTAGCTGCTGCTATGGAGGTCTTACCAACTCCCCCTTTTCCTCCAAATAGTAGAAATTTTGGCCTTTTTTCCAAAAGACCAGACATCCTTGCTTCTGTGTAGGAAAATGCCTTAACTTTAGCCTTTGGATGACAAGTTAACTCATATGGGACTCCCCCAAATAGCATCTTGCCAAAATGAGATAAGTTATCTGTTCCTTGTATTTGATGGGGGAATAGTGGCATTTTTATTAAATTATAGTTGCCAAACTTCTCACCAATTTCTCTAAGGCTTTCTTCTTGACCCTTTCTTCTTAATGCACAAAATTCACATTCCCTTTCTTGTGCCACTTTATTTACTATGATGTTTCTCACTGGGATTCTGCAATCCTTTAGGGTGCTTAATAATCTCTGTGTTTCATAAATACTCATGGGTTCTGGGGTGGTGACAGGGACAAATTCGGTTGACTGGGAATCGCTTAAGAACATTGTTACTCTTTTTATGTCACTGGCCATGTTCTCCAAAAAATTATCAGCCTCGTCTTTCACGTATCGTCCAGCAAAGTGCCTGGCCAGGTAACGGTGTTTTGCTTGCATTAAGTTAGCTACTTCAATCCATTTTTCCATGTGCTCTGGTAAAGATAGAAGCCTAATAGTATGTCCTGTGGGGGCGGTATCTAAAATTATCAGGTCAAATTGTCTTTGTTTAAGCAGATTGGCCACCTCTATGATGGCTATTACTTCATCTAAACCTGGAAGCGATAAGGAAAAGAACTTCTCTATATCCTGCCGGTCAAAGTAAGTCCCTCGTTCAGCCAATTTCTTCATGATATTCCCATGTTCCTCTTTAAAGTCATCACCCAATTTGGGGGCATTTAGTTCCTGACCCCAAAGGTTATCCATACCTTTTATAGGAGCAATTTCCTCTCCTATTGAACAATTAAAGCTATCTCCCAGGGAGTGGGCAGGATCGATAGAAACAATCAATATTTTTTTATCCTTTTTATTTTTTGTCAGATAAAGCGCAACAGCGGCTGCTACTGTAGTTTTACCCACTCCGCCTTTTCCCCCAATGAGGATCAGTTGTAAATCCTCTTCTAAAAAACTCAAATTTTTCTTCACATATTATTCTTCTACCTCTTCAGTATCTATACGCTTACGGAGCCTTTTACGGTTAAATTCTAGGACATTACCATCTTCATCCAGCCAAATATCATAGTTTGCCAGTATGTCCATACTATCAGGTATGGAATGCTTCTCCACCATCTCCACGCTTACCCGCCATCCTCTCTCATCTTTGCTAATTGCTAAGGTAGAACCAATCTCTAAACCAGTAAGTTCACTCAATTGTGTCCGAGCCTTCTCAATTAATTGTGGTACAATTATTGCCATCTTTAATTCCTCCTTTCTTTCTCGATGCTCGTTTCTCGATTCTCGATGCTCGATTTGGATTTGGCAAGTCCAGGGCGAGTATCTAGTATCCAGCATCGAGCATCATTCCTCCTTGTACTTCCTAATTGCCTCTAATCTTTCCATTAATGCCTTTTCTTTTTCCTCATATTTTTCTTTGCTTATTTCATCCATCTCATAGCGCATCTGAAGCTCTAAAAGCTCCTCACGTACTCTGGATTCATCGGTCAACTCCTTTATTGCCGCATCTCTAAGAGTCTTTCCCATCCATATAGGTGCTTTTATAGGGATGGTTACTAAGGGAAATAACAAATCAAGTAATCCAAACCCTAGCCCTTTCTCTTTCTTTTCTACTTTCCTCCTTTTTGCCATACCCCAAATCCCAATGACAAATGACAAAATCCCAATGATTAAATCCCAATTCATTTGTCATTCTTCATTTGTAATTTGTCATTCATGCCAGGTAACTACTATCTCCACAAAATTCCAAATGGGCACTGGTCCCACATACTTAAAGGTTATCCTCCCGTTATATTTTGTCCTTAATTCCTCTATCTTTTCATCAAATACCCTTTCTTGATTAACATCTACCAAAAAGGCGGCGTTTATTATCATCTTGTCACCAAAGGTCTTATTAGTCCGAAAATCGTGAGAAATCCCCTTTAAACAATTTAAAATCTCTCTTCCTTCCCTATTTTTCTTATCATCTAATGCAGATTTTACTATTTCTCCAAGTTTTATCTTTTGGTTCATCTTAAGAGGGTTTTCTAAGGCCAACTTCTTTTTTAATATTCTAATTTCTCTATTTTCTTCCACAATTTCGGCAAAGATAACATTTATGTCAGTCCATAAGGCCTTTACACCTAATTCTACTTTGCCTTCCATCTCCTTCAGCAAATCTTTAAATTCCTGATATCTGTTTTTTAAAACTTCATTCTTGATGGTTTTCTCGGGCGAAAGACTCCCTCTTCCCTCGGCTATAGTAGAAAATCTTACCGGAAGGACAGTATAATATTTCATTACCTCTTCCATCACTTCTTGATGAGCTATCATATTTTCCCTGCTAACAGCGTACTTTATAACTGGTGAATTACTTACCACAGCAGCAAGGTTCTCATAACGAACCATGTGTACTACATCACCTCTGCTGCCAATCCCTATAGGACCAAATGTCCTTTCTTCATTTGCGCCTGTTATGCAATAAATATATTTTCCTTCACTCATAGATTTTGTATTGGAGAAGCCAGATATTTTGCCAGCTTATCAAATTTCTCTTGATCCCTTCCATAAGTAAGTTCCTTAAAATACTCTTTTATCTTCTCCTGACTCTTTACCTTTTTTACTATGATATCCTTAGAAAGCAGAGGAATTACATCATGATAGGCCCCTATGAAAAGAACCCCTGTTTCTCTCTCCCTTAAGGTTTCATTTATGTTTTTGGCTATAAATTCATCCCTTTTTTTCATAAGTTGGCTTTTATGTAATTTATATCCTATGTAAGCAAGAGACTTCTCAAATACTGACTTAGTTTGGGCAAGTTTAATAGTCTCTTCATACTCTTGCCTAAGAAGATCTACATCTTCTGTCTTTCTTATTTCCCCACCCCTTTTTACTAAATCAAGGACAAGCTCATAATTTTTACTTCCTCTTCTAGCCCCTTCTTCAACAATCTTTCTGCCTAATTTCCCACTTGCCATTAGACCATCCTGATAAATTTTTATATTAGTGGCCTCAATACTGCTAAAAAAATTGCTGATAGAATCCCAGAATAGGGCCACTGTCTGTTTGTGTTTTTTCCAACGCCGCTCTCCACATACCTCAATACTTCTTTTATTGATGACTGTTGCGATGTTCCCCAAATCGGCTTCCAAATGGATAACCGGTACATAAACTAACTCCCTCACTTAAAAATCCTTGATGTTTCAAACAGTTTAAGCCCAATAAAATCTTTTACATCTGCCTCCATGAAGGAACTTTTCTCACTTTGACAATAATCAATAAGAACTTTATGGGCTTTGTTTATTTCCTCAAATCTCTTTTGGGCCTCGGGGTCAGTACTTTTGTCAGGATGAAACCTTCTGGTTAGCCTTCTATAAGCCTCTTTAATTTCAGAAATGGATGCCTCTTCACCCAATTCTAATATTTTTTTGGCCTGGTCTATCTCCTCAAATTTTGCTCTTCTCACCTCCAGTGTGCTAAAACTATAAGGAGGCAGCGGACCTACAATTCTAAAATTAAGCTCACCCTCATATCTTTTATCCAACTGGCTTACCTTGGAAGTAAATGCTTCCTCTCTGGCTTTGTATATTAAAAAAGCAGTGTTCATTATCATAGATTCATCCATAAGATCATGATGACAAAAGGCCTCAGACTCAGATTTCAAAACATTCACTATTTCTGCACCACATTTATCCTTCTTTTTATCTAATAATGCCTTAACCATCTTACCCAGTTTTATCTTTTCTTGCTGAAACTCTTCTTTAGATAGCTTTTTCTTTTCTATTTCTTCTTTAAATCTTTTAATCTTTTCCTCCTGCCCTACTTCTTTTAAGGTTGAGTCCATGTCACTCCATAGGACTGCTACATCAAGTTCTATTTTCCCTTCCATGGCCTTAAGTACATCCTTAATCTGTGGGTACGCCCCTTTTAAAATTTTTTTAACCTCCCCCTCATCCTTGACCATAGTTCCAAACTTCATAGGAACAGTGGTATAGCTCTTCATTATCTGTTCAATAACAACATGGTAGCTGGCCAAATTGCGAAGTATGAGTTCTTTAGATGTAAAACTCAGGGGTGACGAATTACTGACTACTGCTGCAATATCTTGATGAACGATGGTATATACTTTCTCACCGTTGATTCCTATAGGACTAAAGCTTTTTTGGTCATTAGTTTTAATAATGCTATAAACTATATGCATGACGCAGACCCTCCTCTTTCTTGATATTGTCAAAAATATTTATTTCAGTCATTTTTTGTTTGCACTTACCTATTGGCAATATTATGGTAAAGGTACTGCCTTTGCCTTCTTCACTTTTTACGTTAATTGTACCTCCATGATTTTTTATAATTCCATAAACAATGGACAATCCCAGGCCTGTTCCTCTTCCAACTTCCTTGGTAGTGAAGAAGGGGTCAAAGATCTTTTGAAGATTTTCCTCTGGGATCCCACAGCCGGTATCCTTGAAGACCATTTCCACAACCCCCTTTTCTTTCAATCGCCTGGTAGAAATGGTAAGGTTTCCACCATGGGTCATGGCATCCATGGCATTGATTATCAAATTAACAAATACCTGGGCCAATTGGCTACCATCTGCCAATATTGGTGGTAAATTAGAATCTAGGTCTGTAATTATCTCAAGGTTATTGAAATTCCTCTCATACTCAACTAAGGAAAGAGTCTTTTCTACCAAGAGATTCAGATCAAGGGTGGTCTTCTCAACTGGAGACCCACGAGAGAAGCTTAGTAAATTGCGAACAATTTTAGTAATGCGCTTTACCTGACTTTCTATCACCTTTAATTCTCTAGAAATGCTAGAATCTATATCAGGATTCCCCAGCAATAGTTGAGCACGGACGGAAATGACACTTAAGGGATTAAATATTTCATGGGCCGCACCTGCACTCAATCGCCCTAAAGCAGCAAGCTTCTCCGATCTGAATAATTGCTCTTGTAAATCCCTCAGCTCCTGTTCCAGCTTTACCTTTTCTATTCGGAGGTCTCTATCCCTTAATGCCCTATTTATGGTAAAAAGTATTTCCTCATTTTTAAATGGCTTTGTTATGTAGTCGTAAGCCCCTAATTTCATAGCCTGGACAGCGGATTTGATTTCTCCATAGGCGGTTATCACAATCACGGGTGTAAATTGGTTGAGGGTCCTTATTCTTTGCAGAACCTCCATTCCATCCAAATCGGGTAATTTAAGATCCAAGAGAACCACACCAGGAATAGATTGCTCCATATAATCTAAGGCCTCTTTTCCATTCCCAGCAGCAGTTGCTTCATAGCCCTCGTCCTTGAGGATATTGGATAACAGCCAACACATATCTTCCCGGTCATCTACGATCAATACTTCCCTTTTCATCCTCTCTCTCCCTTTGCTCTTCCTTTAAGGTTTCCTTAAAGTGTTTAGCCAAAATCTGAAATTTAGAGTAATCCTTAGTATTTTTATGACTCTCTATAAATTCCCTTATAGCTAGTATGGATGTCTTTCTACAGATTGCCTCTATATCAGCACCTACCAGACCTTGTGTGGCATCTGCCAGGGCCTCAAGTTTTACATTGGGAGCCAAGGGTTTCCCTTTGGTATGGATTTTAAATATCTCTACCCTTGTTTGCTTGTCAGGAATGGGTAGTTCTAAAAGAAAATCAAATCTGCCCGCCCTGAGTAATGCTGGATCAACCATGTCTAGCCTATTAGTGGCTGCCAGCACTACTACTCCTTTTAATTCCTCAATGCCATCTAATTCTGCCAAAAATTGGCTGATTACCCGATCGGTAACATGAGAGTCAAAACCCGAGCCCCTCCTGGGGGCTAGGGCATCTATTTCATCAAAGAAAACAATACAGGGTGAGGCCTGCTTTGCCTTACGAAATACTTCTCTAATTCCTCGTTCACTCTCCCCTAGCCACTTAGACAAAATCTCTGGGCCCTTAACTGAGATGAAATTTACCTCAGATTCTGAGGCTACTGCCTTGGCAATTAAGGTCTTTCCTGTGCCAGGGGGACCATATAATAATATCCCCTTGGGTGGATTGGTTCTGGCATGCTCAAATAAATTGGTGTACCTTAGCGGCCATTCAATGGTCTCCTTTAGCACCTGTTTTATTTGGTTAAGTCCTCCCACATCAGACCATTTTACATCAGGGATTTCAGTAAATACCTCCCTTATGGCTGAGGGCTCTACTTCTTTTAGGGCCTCTAAGAAGTCATCCATAGTGACCTC
>LJNA01000058.1 GCA_001304365.1 Syntrophobacter sp. DG_60
GCACACATCATCATAATGGTAGCTACTGGCCTTCTTATGCAGGTGTCTGAAATGATCATCCTTCTATTTCCTTTATAATTTCTACCTTACTTCCGTCCTCAAGTAGGTAATTTCCTTTAGTAGCTATTAGACTATTTTCAGATATACCTGATATTATCTCAATTTTTCCTTCAAATTGCTCACCTATTTTTACTTCCCGCTTATAGGCTATATTATTCTCTACCACATAGACCATAGTCTTCCCTTCTTTATAAAGCACTGCCTCTTGAGGAAGTATCATAGCCCTTTCATTTATGTCCTTTATCAAAGTTACATCGGCAAAAAACCCTGGCTTAAGCCTCATATCATCATTTTTTACATAGGCCTTTATCTCTACAGATCTGCTCTTTTGGTCTATTTGAGGATTTATAAAATATATCTTTCCTTTAAATACCTCATTGGGGTGGGCCTTTACCTTCAACTTGGCCTCTTTACCTATAGTAAGGTAGGTACTATATCTTTCAGGTACTGTAAAAAACAATTTTAAAGGATTTATGCTAACCATTTCAAAAAGTATATTCCCAGCGCCCACCATTTGTGTACTTCCCACATATTCCCCTAAAGAAATCAGCCTTTTAGTTATTATGCCATCCATTGGGGAATATATTTTTGTATCTTTAAGATCTTTTTGGGCCAAATTTAAGGTCGCTTTAGTACTTTGAAGGCTGGCTTTGGCCAAAAGGAATTTAGTAAAGGTATCATCATATTCCTGCTGAGATATTACCTTTTCCTTAACAAGCTTTTCTTTTCTACCAAGAGTAAGTTCCATATTTTTAAGATTGGCTTTAGCTTCCTCCACTTGTGCCTTCCTTTTTTCCACCTCTAATCTGTATCTTTCATCATCTATTATTGCTAGTATCTGCCCTCTTTTTACCATGTCACCTTCGTCTGCTAACAATTTAGCTATCTTTCCCTCTATTTCAGGGCTTATGGATAGTTGCTCATCGGCTAGAAAAGAGCCCACTGCTCTAATTATGTGTTCCACTTTTTGGATGGTGGGCTTTGTGGCTTCAACTCTGATTGAGGTCTTCCCCTTTTTTTCAGTTTTTCTATCAACATCTTTTTTTGTACAGCCTTGGGCTAAAAAGGCTACCATAAGCACTATGATAAAAAATATATTACTATTTCTCATTTTATATTTCTGAACCTTTTCTTAGTCTATTCTTCATATATTCTCTAGCAAACAGACCAATGCTTTTTTTCAGATTGAGAAGGGCTACCTGATAATCATAGGTGGTAGTAGTAAGCTCGGTTCTAGCAGAATCCAACTTAGTTAATGCATCAGTAACATCTAAGCTAGTAGCCAACCCTACTTTAAATCGCTCAAAAATAATGTGATAATTTTCTTCAGACAATTCTACCTCTTTTCTTAAGTTATCTAAAGTGCCTTCATAGGTTTCAACTGTAAGCATAGCATCCTCCACTTCTATTTTTATATCCTTTTTTAAGTCGTCATGCGCAAGAATAGCTTGATTGAGGGACTTTTGTTTTTCTTTATAATCCCAAATCCTTATGCCTCCCTCAAATATAGGTACACTAACCTTAAGGGTAATGTCCCAGAAGTTATCTTTTTGTACAAAGGTCTCTGGATCGACCCTGTGATAAGACCAGACAGCGGATAGAATAGGATGATACTTGGCTTTTACTAGATTTTTATCTTCCTTAGCAATGTCTACTCCTAATTTGCTAATCTTATAGTCATATCTATGCTTTAAGGCCTTACTTACAAGGGCTTTATAATCTTGGTCAATTTTTGGCAAAGTAGGTGGTTTAATTATATGGTAGTCTATTTGTTTTATACCTATAAGACGAGATAATGTATCTTTAGCCAACTTTAAATAATTGTTATTTTTTATCAGATTACGCTTGGCCCTAGTGACATCTACTTCAGCCCGTAGTACTGCTGTTTTTGTGACTTCACCCACCTCGAATCTGGCTTTGGCTACCCTGAGTTCTTCTTCAGCTAGCTTAAGGGTCTCTTTGGTATTTTCTACCAATTCCTCAGCCTTAAGAACCTCATAATAGGCGTTAGCAACTTCAAATAGGACATCCTGAATGGTTTTATAAGAATACTCTATACTACTGGTTTTGAAATTTAAGGCCTTTTTCCTTAAAGGAAAGAAGCTTCCTTGATAAATAGGTTGTTCTATATTAAAATCAGAAAGCCATTGCTCTAAAGGAAGGGCTACATATTCACCAAATTTAATTTCCTCTTTTTGCCTGACGAACCTTCCTTCAATCTCGGCTGTAGGCATCATTACTGAGAATGCCTTCTTTGTTAGAAGACCACTTTTTTCTACCTCCTTTTTAGAGATCATAATTTTCTCATGGGTTTTTAGGGCCAGGTCATAGGCCTCTTCCAGGGCAATACTCCTTTCCTTTCCTTGAGCATATAAAATACATGGAAAATAAAAAACACATAACACAGCCATTACAATCAACATAAGGAAATTTCTTAAAGAGCTTCTCTTCATCTTTTTCCCCCTTATTTCTATTATCTACCATCTCACTTTTTTCCTTCTCGCCTCTCCCTTCTTAATAATTCCACTTAACGTAAGCACAAAAGCATTATCAAAATATGATTCATAGGGAAAGTCTTGATCAAAATTTGTCCTAAATAAGATATTTGAAACCATTTCATAAAATGTTAGAGCCACTTGGCTACGGTCTTTAATAAAAAATACTTCTTTTTTCTCCCCTTCTAAAAGCACAGATTCCAAAATATTTAGTAGTTTTGGCTTGAATTGATTGGCAATAGAGACAATCTTATGAAATAACCTTTCAGGTTTTACTGAAAATAAAAAGAAACTCCTTCTTTTATCCATAACATAAGTAAGTCTTGTTTTTAGAAGATTGTATAGTTTTTTTTCAGGTGTAAGTTTTGATTCTTGGATTTTAGTCCATCTATCTATAAGTTCAATTTGTCCTAAAGAGACCAGTTCTAAAAGTATCTCTTCTTTGCTCCTAAAATGAAGATAGATGCTTCCCTTGCCTATATCTGCGTCTTTGGCAATCTCTTCTATTGTGGTTTTGTCATATCCATAGTGGGCAAATTTTTTGGCAGCTACTTCTAAGATAGTTTCTTTTACTCCCATTTTTTGACTTTTGACCAAAATCGTTTTTTAGTCAAAATAACCATGATTTTTAAAAATGTCAATATTTTGTATGTCTTGAAAAAATGCAGAAGCTACTTAGTACTTAGGAGTATTCTTGACTATTTTTTGAAGCTTTTAACTTTTTTTCTTACAAATTCTAAAAATTCTCTAATAGCCCCTTCTGGTTTATCACTTATGTGGCTTTGAACTACTTTATCCTCATCTCCATCATGAAAATGCTTTGGGAATGTTGCAATATTTTCCCATCTTTTATGTGGAGCGTTATCATGACGATATATATGGCCATCCATAAATTTTCTCTCCCAATGATAACTGTATCTTCCTTTTAATTTTAATGAAAACCAAACATCTATGAAGCTTCCATCAATAAGAATAATACGAAGTTCATTAATATCAGTGAGAATTACATCTTCAATGATATCACTAAATTCAACTTCAGCAATTTCTTTAAGTTTCTTAGTATCAACAATCAACCTATTTCCTTAAGAAGCTTTTCCAATTCATCTCTTTTAAACTCTAAATGGTCTAACTTTTGTAAATCTTGCCAAGAATCTTTCTCTTCAACTTCCCCCTTTTTATACAATTCTTCTAATTCTTCAACAGAAGAAACCTTATACTTTCCTACAATTTTAAAAATTTCAGTCTTTATCTCTCTCAATTTCCTCTCCAGAAAAACTTTTAAACTTTCCCTTAAGATTGCTTCTTTAGATAGGTTGAACTCTTGAGCTAACATCTCAATAGTTTTATCAGCCCCTAATTGCATAATCTCCTCCACCTCTTTTATCCTATTGAAAAGATTATACATCTAAAACTTTAAGTATCAAGCTTTACAACTTCTTATAGGTTTTGCTCTAGCCTTCTGGCAATAAAGGCTTCTGTAAGGCATGTAGAGGCAAAATTCGCTTTAGCTAAACTTTGAAAAAAATGCATTGGCCAAAAGACCAATAATGGGTGGAAGGAAAAAGGTAGTTGCCAGACGTACTATGGCAAACTTCCAACCAACTATCCCAATTTCTATGGGAAGGCGGGTAAAACCACAGAGAAACTTTGCTGAATAAAAGGCCATTATCACCCCAATGCTTATACCTGTCTGGAAAAGTCCAGCCAAAATAGGCAAAATCGTATAAGGCCCACCTGGGGCAAGGAGCCCAGCTATGGTAGCAAGGAGTATCCCCTTAAAACCCGACTCTGCCCCTAGCCATTTAGAAATTACTGCTTGGGGGATGAGCACATTAACCATGCCCCCTACTATAAGGGAGAGAACTAGTAGAGGTATAATCTGAATTATCATAGACATGGCACCTTTTATGCCCAAAAGGTGCTTTCCTCCCCCCTGGTGGTAGCCAATAAAGATGAGGATAAGTGCCAAAATGCCCATTATTGCAGTTGAAATTAACATTTCCTTACTCCATTTTTTGTTTTGGTATTTATGCATTGGATACCTTATATCTGCTCAAAATTCAGTGGAATTTTGAACAGACAATGAAAAATGAATATTGCAAATGCAAAATTTAAAATAAACACTTAAACAATAAATCTTTTCTTGCTATTCAGCCACAGATTTACGCTGATTACCGCTGATATTTTTTCTTTTATTATCTATCTTTCATCTGTGTGAATCTGCGGCTAAATAGTTACCTTTTCTTTCATTTTGCATTTTTCAATTTGCACTCTGCATTTTGCAATCAATTACGATACCTTTTTTATCCTTTTGAAAATCAGCAAGCTAGGCAATAGAAAAAGAACAAAGATAGATAGAATATAAAAGGCATCATTAAAAGAAAGCATTGATGCTTGCCTTAAGAGTTCGTGATAAATAGAGCCTAGAACCATATCTTCTGGCAGCAGGTGCTTTAATGTTTCACAGGCATGTTGAAATGGTATATCTGTAGGGGTTAAATGGGTAACAAGCTGTGTTTGATGGAATTGAGCCCGACGTGCAAGTACAGTAGTAACAAAGGCCACCCCAAAGCTACTCCCTAGATTACGCAAAAGATTAAAAATACTTGTGGCATTCCCCATATCTTCCTTTTTTATGCCTACAAAGGTAACTACAGTTAAAGGGACAAACAGAAAGGCCATGCCCACTCCCTGAACTAACCTAGGCCAAACAATGTTCCAAAAACCGGCACTAAGGTTGAATTGGGACATAAGGTAAATGGAATATGCGGCTATTGAAAGCCCAATCCCTAAAAGATAACGATTGTCTACCTTTTGGGTGAGCTTGCCCACTAATGGGAAAAATAAAAGGGTGGCTATAGCCCCTGGTGCTAAGATAAGGCCTGCCAAAAATGCAGTATAACCCATGAGCTTTTGGACATATAACGGTAAAAGTACAACACTTCCCAGAAAACAAAAAAAATAAAGAAATATAACGAAAGTTCCTGTAGCATAGGAGCGATCCTTAAACGCCCTTAGATTTATCACTGGCTCTTTATATAAAAGTTCTCTAATCACAAGCAGGATAAGGGCAATAGCAGCAATTATAGACAAAGTTACAATAAAATGGGAACTAAACCAGTCTTTTCTCTGGCCTTTATCAAGTACTATTTGCAAACATCCTATGCCAACTACTAAAAGCACTAGCCCCATATAGTCTATAGAGAAGAACTTACGCTTGAGATATGGAGGGTCAAAGATAAATAGCAGGGTCAAAATAATAGAAACAGTGCCAATAGGGATATTGATATAAAATATCCAGGGCCAACTCCAGTTCTCAGTAATCCATCCTCCTAATATAGGCCCAAGAATGGGCGCAAGCACAATGCCCGTTCCCCAGGTAGCCATAGCCATGCCGTGTTCCTCTTTGGGAAATGTCTCTAGGAGTATAGCCTGAGAAATAGGCTGGAGTCCCCCACCAGCTAGGCCTTGAATAACACGGAAAAATACTAACATACCTAAAGTAGTAGCACTGCCACACATAAAAGAACTTAGGGTAAAAAATGTAGCACAAAATATGAGGTACCTCTTTCTGCCAAATGCACTGGCCAGCCAGCCAGTAATAGGTATGATGATAGCATTAGAAACCAAATAAGAGGTAAGCACCCAAGTGACTTCATCTACCCCTACACTGAGACTGCCTTGAATGTGAGGTAGAGATACATTGACAATGGTAATATCCATGATTTCCATAATGGTAGGAAGCATCACTGTTACAGCGATTAACCATTTATTGATGGGCCTTCTTTCCATCAATCTCTTGCCAATACGGTAGTGATCACGGACATGCCAATCCTAAGTGGTAAATTTGGATCTTGCTCTTCCTCCAAGACGATTTTTACAGGAATCCTTTGCACTACCTTTACCCAATTACCTGTAGCATTTTCTGGAGGAAAAAGGGAAAAGACTGCTCCGCTTCCTGCCTGAATACTTTCCACCCGCCCATAAAACTTTTTCCCAGGATAGGTATCCACCTTAATAGTCACCTTCTGGCCTACTTTGATCCTCTCTAACTGGGTTTCCTTATAGTTTGCCTCTATCCAGATGTTGCTCAAAGGAACCATAGCCAAAAGCGGCATTCCAGGTTTCACCCTATGACCTACTTCTACAGACCTCTTTGTGATATATCCAGTTACTGGTGCCTTAATGATAGTATATTTTATGTCCAGCATAGCGTCATTTACCTGTGCTTCTTGGTCTTCCACTTGAGCCTTGGCTATATCTATCATTACTTTTGCCTGACTTAATTTTTCTTTAGCTACATCAAGACTAGCCTTTGTTACCTTATAATGTGTAAGGGCATGGTCATATTTTTCTTTTGAAACGGCAGCCTTTTTAAATAAGGCCTCTGCCCTATTTAGGTCTATCTTTGCTTGTTCGAACTGTGCTTTGGCCAATGTCAAATTTGCCTGAGCTGCTTGAAAATTTACCTTTGCCTCTCTTAATTTCCACTTGGCTAGAGAAAGGGAAGCCCTCGCCTGTGAAAGTTTTACCTCATACCTTTCAGGATCAATAGTTAAAAGTACTTCTCCCTCTTTTACCAATTCATTGTCATCTACTAAGACTTTGAGCACTGTACCCTCTATTCGGGGGCTAATCCAATGGATATGCCCGCACACATATGCATTGTCTGTGGTAATATGGGTCTTTTTGTATTGTAAATAGAAAAGCACTGCAACTAAGGAAATTAAAATAAAGATAAAAACAAAGATAGAAATCTTAATTACCTTCATCTATATTCTTCTATAGTAGTTTTTTATTGTGTCCATAATGTAAAAATCTTTTGCAGCCACCTTCAAAATAATATCTCTTGTAATCGTTCACCGCAGAGTGCACAGAGGACACAGAGAAAAATAAGAATTTTAAAAATGCTTTGCTTTTGTGCTTTGCGATCTCTGCTTTCTCTGCGGTAAATAAAAAATGATGAACGCTTGCTATCTCTTTGCTTCCCTTTTTGACTTTTGACCAAAATCGTTTTTTAGTCATATAACATGATTTTAAAGAATGTCAATATTTTTAACGTTGCTATTGGAATTAAAAAAGAGAGAGATACTATCATGCTTAGGAAACCAGTTTGTTGGGTTTTATTGTTGAACAGCCAATCTCCCAATTTCTCTATCAGTCTCTATCAGTCTCTTCTTTAATCAAGTCTCCTTTCACCAATACCTGTTTAATGTCCGTAATAGTCTTATACTGAGTGGTGATAATTTCAATGCCTGCATCGGAAAGGACATAAAATGGCCCACGTCCTTCTAACTTCTGTCTGCTTACTACTATATCCACACCGTTTTTAATTAACCATTCACCTACCTTTATACCCTTTCCCTTCTTTTCTGTGGCATATGGATTAGATATAATCTTTTCTTCCAAGATATAATTATCTTTCCTTAATTTAATAAAATAAAAGTAAGGGGCATCGCCAAAGTGCTCTGAGACAGCAATCTTGTCTATGTCCAATGGAGCACTATAAACCAAGCTATCTTTGGATATAGGTTCATAGTGGATCAAGATATGGTCTACGTGAGGGATTTCTTGTTTGATCCTTTGCTCAATCTGCTCACTAATCAAATGGGCCTTTTTAAAATCGTGCACATTGAGGGCGGTTACTAGTTCAATAAATTTATACCTTCCCGAACTTCTTCCCCAAATGGTCTTTACCTTCGCCACACGGGGTTCAGATAAAACAATCTCCTTTACTTTATCTAAAGTGGTAAAATCTACAGAGGCATCTAAAAGCACCTTGATACTATCTACAAAGATCTCTAAGCCAGCTTTACCAATAAGAACCGCTACAAGTAACGCCACAACCCTATCCAAACCAATCCCAAAGCTTTCCCCTATTAGGCCCACCAAAATAGCCAATGATGATAACATATCTGTCTTAATGTGCTGGGCATCGGCTACAATGCTGGGAGAGCCTATTTCCTGTCCTTTTTTATATTCATATCTAGAAAATAGATATGTAATAACTATGGTCAGACATACACCTATTATAGCTACGGGTATCTGGCGGAGATAAGTTACACCTCCTTTGGTAAAAGCATGTTTGACAATCTCAAAACCTGCGCCAAAGATTAAGAAAGCTACCACTAAAGAAATGAGGTTTTCCACCTTGTATAAACCATAGGGGAAGATGGAAGAGCGGCGTTTGGAAATTTTAATGCCTATTAAAATAGTACCAGAGGCCACAACATCAGAAAGAG
>LJNA01000059.1 GCA_001304365.1 Syntrophobacter sp. DG_60
CTCTAACGTTGGGGGCTTTAATACACTAATCATGAAGTGCACTTTTAATTTTTAAATCTATTAAAAACAGTGCACTTTTAATTTTTAAATGACAGTTTGTGCTTTTTTTCTTGACAAATATCTATAATAAGGGTAAATAAAGTTCTAAACTGGTCAAAGGAAAATTCCTTTAGGAGTTAGAAGAATGAATCAAGAAGAGAAGAAAGGGGGATTGGGGGCTTTTATCTTGGGCTTTGTTTTAGCATTTTTGGTTGGTTGGTTCTTTTTTAGCAACTGGTTTGCTGTGCCTCCACTTTATGGAAAGCTAGAGCAGCCGGTGATTTATGATCACCTAAAGCATACCGAAGAAGCAGGCATGGTTTGTGAGGATTGTCACTATTTCAGAGAGGATGGGACATGGTCAGGCATTCCCAAGGTGGAAAAATGTATAGAGTGTCACGAAGAACCAATGGGGGAAAGCCCTGAAGAAGAGAGATTTATCAAGGAATATATAGAGCCTGGAAGGGAAGTCCCTTGGTTGATATATTCAAGGCAACCTAAAAATGTATTCTTTTCCCATGTTGCCCATACCAAACTGGCAAATATGGAATGCAAAGAATGCCATGGAGAGATGGGCTACACAAGCAAACCACCACCTTATGTGTATTCAAGAGTCTCACGCTATCCCCAACATACTGTAATGATAATGGAAGATTGTATGGAATGTCATAAAAAGCACAAAGCCAAAAATTATTGTTTTATTTGTCATAAATAGGAGATAAGAGATGCTCACAAGACGAGGATTTCTACAGTTAATTGTAGGTGGTGCAGTAGGCACAATCTTTTCACCATTGCCATGGCGAATGGCAGATGAGATGGTTCTGTGTACCCAATGGTGGACCCCACAAGGGCCATCTGGGAAAGAGAGCTGGGATTATGCCTGGTGCCAATTGGGCTCTGAGGCGGTTGGTTTAAAGGTGCGTAAGATAGATGAAAGGATAGTGAAATTGGAGGGCAATCCCTTAGACCCCGTTGGAAGGGGAGGTATTTCCCCACTTACTGCCGCCAGTTTGCAGCTATTTTATGGCCCTACTAGAATAGAAGGACCAAAGAGGTGTGTGGGTGATAAAGGGAAAGGTGAATTTGAGGACATTGAATGGCCTTCTGCACTGGGGACTTTAACAGAAAGATTAAAAGAACTGAGAGCCACAGGTAAAGCACATACAGTAGCCTGTATAGATGGTCGAGGAAGAGGCATTATGTCTGGTTTAATAAAGAGGTTTTGCAAGGCCTATGGCACTCCTAATTATCTTCAGATGCCTTCATCTGATGAAGCCACTTCTTTGGCAACAAGTTTGATGCAAGGTCATCAGGGCAGAATGGGTTTTGACCTAGAAAGAGCAGATTATATCTTGAGTTTTGGGAGTCAACTATTTGAAGGTTGGGGCACACCAGTAAGGATGATGGCCGCCTATAGATACCTAAAAGAAGACCTACTTTCTCCAAAGGCAAAGATTGTCCAGTTTGAACCTAGGCTTTCTCATACAGCGGCTAAGGCAGATGAGTGGTTACCCATAAAGCCAGGAACAGAGGCAGCCTTGGCGTTGGGTTTGGCTTACATAATTATTAAGGAAGGCCTTTATAATAAGTCATTTGTTGAAGGGAAAAGCTTTGGCTTTGAATCTTTTAAAGGGCTGGTCTCAGAAAAATACAGCCCTGAAGATGTAGCAGATATTACAGGGTTAGAAAAAGAAGATATTATAAGGATTGCACACGAATTTTCAAGTGCTAAAAGACCGCTAGCTGTATGGGGAAGAGGTAAAGGGGATATACCAAGCGGTCTATATGAAGTAATGGCTATCCACAGTCTAAATGCCTTGGTAGGGAATATCAATCAAAATGGTGGAGCAGTTTCGTTTAAAGATATTTCAGATACTTTCTGGGGTGATATACCCTTAGATGAGGTGGCCAAAAGTGGCCAAGAGATAGAGAGAATTGATGAAGCAGGCACAGAGAGATATCCACTAGCTACCAACTTGATACATCGTTTTGCAGAAAATGTCGTCAGTGGCCGTTACTATCCTATTAATGTACTTATGATCTTTGAGGCCAATCCATGCTATTCCCTGCCTCATCCAGATATAGTGGAAAAGGCCCTGGAAAAGATTCCTCTGGTAGTGAGTTTTAGTTCATTTATTGATGAGACTAGTCTATTTTCAGACCTTATTTTACCCAACCATTTTTACTTGGAGGCCTGGGAAGATGTAACCACCCCATCTTATCTCCAGTATCCCATCTTTGGTGTCTCAAAACCTGTAAGTAAACCTTTGTGTAATACACAACATACGGGTGATATCTTCCTTAAGATGGCTCAAGGCCTAGGGGGAACTGTAGCTAGTGCCCTCCCATCGGGGGACTTTGAAGGCCTATTAAAAGATGTAGCCAAAAAGGTCTATGAAACAGGTAAGGGTATGATTGTAGAAAATGCAATTTCTAAACCTTGGGAGGCAAAAGTAACCCCTAATTACGAAACCTTTGATGAGATGTGGGAAAAGTTACTGAAAAGCATATGGCTTAATCCAAATGTAAGGCTTGAGGGATTTAAGACCCCTACAGGTAAATTTGAGTTTTGTCCTAAGAAGTTAGAGGAGTTAAAATTGGTGGCCCTTCCCCAATTTATCCCCTGGGAGGTAAAGGGAGTTCAGGAAGACTTTCCATTGTCACTGGTTCCATATGAAAAGTTGATGATAAGCAATGGGGGCACAGGAAATCCTCCTTATATGATGAAGGCTTTAGAGGATACCACCCTAAAACACAATGATATGTTTGTAGAAGTGCACCCCTATACAGCTACTTCCTTAATGATAAGTGAAGGAGATTTGGTATTGTTAAAAACCCCATTTGGCAGTGCAAAGGTGTGTGTTCACCTTTATGAGGGAATTATGCCGGGAATAGTGGCTATTCCTCTGGGTTTAGGTCATACAGCCTATGATGAGTATTCAAAAGGTAAAGGGATAAACGCCTATAAAATAGTAGGCATTAGCGAAGAAAAGGCAACGGGGATGGCCACTTGGGCAGTTACCCGCGCCAATTTAATCAAAATTGAGAGGAAAGTAAGCCATGAAACACGAACACATACATAAAGTTGGGCCAGAGAAATATGTGATGGCCATCGACATTGATAGGTGTACGGGTTGTGGGGCATGTGTGATAACCTGTGCAGTAGAAAACAACCTTCCTGTGAGGACAGACGAGACCAGGAAGCTTTTGAGTTTAAATTGGTTGGTCATCTATAAAATTACAAATGGTAAACCATTTCCAAAAACACGTGTGGCCTATATTCCTAGGGGCTGTATGCACTGTGACCATGCTATATGTGTACACGTATGCCCATCTACTGCCACAGATAAGGATGATAAGGGGGTCGTAAGTCAGATTTATCCTCGTTGCTTTGGCTGAAGGTACTGTATGGCGGCGTGTCCGTTCCATGCAAGGGTATTTAATTGGTGGGATCCTACTTTTCCTGAGGGAACACAAAGGGCCTTTAATCCCGATGTCTCTACCAGAATGAGGGGTGTAGTGGAAAAGTGTTCTTTTTGTAATCATCGTTATCAAAGGGCAAAGGAAAAGGCCATGCTTGAAGGAAGGACTGTATTGCATGATGGCGAATACATCCCTGCCTGTGCAGAGGCCTGTCCTACAGGTGCTATATCCTTCGGCAATCTGAGAGACCCCAATAGCAAGGTATCAAAATTGGTAAAAAGCCCTTTTGCCTTTAGGCTCTTGGAAAAATATGGCACTGAGCCAAGTGTATATTACATCACTAGGCAAGATTGGATAAGGGAGGAGGCTGAAAGATATCTTATTAAAGAAATAGCAAAAAAATGAATAAGGAGTAAAAAGAAATGATTGATGATTCTGCATTAATTCCAGAAGGTGTAAGCAGGTGCGATCTTAAAAAGTTTTCAGCATGGATTTTATTCCTACTGGTTATAATAGGATGGGGGCTTCTTTCAATGGCCCTTTGCTGGTATAAGGCCCTAAATCAGACCAATATGAATGATTACTTTGGATTTGCTATCTGGATTACCGTGGATCTGGCTGTAATTGCCTTGGGAGGTGGGGCATTCTTTACTGCATTTTTGCGATATATTTTGGGGATAGATAAGTTAAAGAATATTATCGGTTTGGCTACGATTGTAGGTTGGTTTTGTTATGCTGCTGCATTGCTGGTATTAGGCTTAGATGTAGGACAGCCACTACGAGGCTGGCATATATTTTGGTATGCCAATGTCCATTCTATGCTTACAGAGGTGGCCTTTTGTATCACTACCTATTTTATTGTGCTATGCATTGAGGTCATTCCTTCAATATTGGAAAATGTCCAATTGGCCAAAAATAGGTTCATCCATCTCTTTAGCCATAATATGCACGAATATATGTTTATCTTTGCGGCAGTAGGTGTATTTCTTTCATTTTTCCATCAAGGTTCTTTAGGTGGGATGTATGGCGTACTTTATTCCCGACCTTTTGCCTGGCGTACAGGTTTCTTTATCTGGCCTTGGACATTTTTTATATTTATTCTCTCTGCTATTGCATCAGGTCCAGCCTTAACTATTTTAGTTACCTGGACGTTGCAAAAGGCAACAGGCAGAAGGCTAGTAAGCAAAGATGTACTTTCTCTATTGGGAAAGATAACTGGTTTTATTTTAAGGTTGGTTTGGCCCTTATGGACTGTGGTTGCTTGTAGCAGAGCTAGGTATTTTTGGGGTATTGCCAGCCATTATCTTGGTTACCCCAAGACTTAGGCAGAATGAGGGATTGCTTGCCTTAGGTTGCCTATTTGACTGCATTGGCATTGTAATAAACCGCTTTGTCTTTACTGTCCAAAACTTGGCTATCCCTACTTTTGGCTTTGATAGGTGGGTTACCTATTCACCTAGCTGGCAAGAGTGGGGATCTACTATTGGAGTACTTTTTGTAGGTGTTTTAATTGTTTCTTTAGCCTATCGTTATCTTCCCTTATTCCCTCAAGAAAGAGAGCTTAATCCATAAATTTTAAAAGGCCCCAGCACCTGGGGCCTTTTTAATTATGAAGAGGAGAGGCTTCCTAAGGGCTATCTTTTATCTTATTTTGCTGCTCTTGGGCATAACCCTCTTTTATCCTCTCATTACATATCTTCTTTACAAAGAACAAAAAACATTAAAGATTACATTCCACCCTGATGAGCAATTACTCAGGGTCAATTTTAAAAAGAGAGTCTATCTTATAAAAGACGGCCATGATTGGTATGCCCTTTCAGCACATTGCACCCATCTAGGTTGTATTATAAACTTTGACTCAAAAACAGGAAAGTTCCATTGTCCTTGTCATGGCAGTACCTTTGATATTTCCGGAAACAGGATAGCTGGGCCAGCAAAGCAGGCCTTATCAAGACTTCCTTTAAAATTTATGGATAGTGGTGATATTATAGCAATGGTAAAAGAATAATAAATTCAAGGCCTTTTGACACAGCATATCCGGCTTCACTATCTTAGAAAAGTACCAATTGATCCCTTTCTGACTTATAATAGTCTTATGTCTCATATCTTGATTAAAGGGGCAAGGGAGAACAATCTAAAAAATATAGATGTAGTTATACCAAAGAATAAGCTCACAGTAATTACTGGTATAAGCGGTTCAGGAAAGTCTAGCCTGGCCTTTGATATTATCTATAAAGAGGGGCAGAGGCGTTATTTAATGGCCCTGGCTATTCCAAAACAATTTCTGCCAAAACTGGATAGGCCTAAGGCAGAGGATATTGATGGCCTTTCCCCTACCTTGGCATTAGGGCACAAGACATTTAGTAAAAGCCCCCGCTCTACTGTGGGTACTGTTACAGAGGTATATGATTTACTGCGTATATTGTTTGCACGTATTGGTCAACCTTATTGTCCAAATTGCCAAAGGCCACTGTCTGCTAAAACAGTTCCAGAAATGGTTAGGGAAATTATTAATCTACCCTCAGGCACAAAGGTCATTTTAATGGCCCCCATTACCACAAGCTCTATTAAAAAAACTTGGCTGAGGCTGCAGAAGGATGGGTTTACTAAGGTAAAGATAGGAAGTGAAATCTATGACCTGACAGAGGATAAGCCAAAAGAGGGTTCTGGGAAATTAGATGTAATCATTGATAAACTTATTATTAAGGAAGACATTAAGCGGCGCCTTACAGATTCTATAGAACTTGCCTTAAAATTATCTTATGGAATAAATATAGAAATACTGGGGAAAGAAAATCTATTTTTTAGCCAAAAGCTTATCTGTCCTGTATGCGATATAAAGACGCCACAATTTTCTCCTCAATCCTTCTCTTTCAATCACCCTCAAGGGGCCTGCCCTGAATGTAAGGGGCTAGGGGAAAGAAATGGGAAATTGTGCCCAAAGTGCAAGGGAAAAAGATTAAAAAGAGAGGCATTGTCTGTGAGGATAAATGGATTAGATATATATGAATTATCTAGCCTCCCTATCGAGGGGCTTGTATCTTTTATTTCTTTATTGCCTAAAGGCCCTATTGCTATGCCAATCATTAGTGAAGTCATAAGGCGTCTTAATGTATTAGAAGAGGCGGGCCTTGATTATCTGAGTCTATCTCGACCTATATCTACCCTTTCCTTAGGAGAAAACCAGCGCTTACGCTTGGCCATTCAGCTCAGCAGCAGGCTAACAGGGCTAATATACATCCTTGATGAGCCTACTATAGGACTACACCCAAAGGAGATAAGAAGACTCATCTCGGCCTTATACAGACTGCGCGATTTAGGAAACACTGTTATTGTCATAGAGCATGACCCACAGACCATATTAAGTGCAGATTATATCATTGAGCTTGGACCGGGTGCAGGAGAAGAAGGAGGAGATTTGGTATTCAGTGGAGATTCTAAAGATTTTCTTAAAAGCAAGGGCTTAACGGCTCTATATCTAACTAAAAAGAAACCTCTTTCCCTCCCTTCAAAAAGTAGGCCATTAAACAATTATTTAATAATAGAAAGTGTTACTACTCATAACTTGAAGGATATTACAGTAAAGATCCCATTAAATTGTATAACCTGCATTACAGGTGTAAGTGGGTCAGGGAAGAGTAGCTTGATTATAGAAACACTTTATAGATATTTAATTAAAGGGAAAGTTGATTCTGTAAAAGGGATTTTTGGTGCAGAAAATATTAAAAAAGTAATTCTTATAGACCAAGACCCTATTGGTAAAACACCTAAGGCAAATCCAGCTACTTATAGTGGTGCATTTAATTATATTCGTAACCTATTTTCAGGCCTGCCAGAGGCAAGGGCTAGAGGATACAGACCAGATAGGTTTAGTTTTAATGTGAAAGGGGGGAGGTGTGAGGTATGTCAGGGAAGTGGTGTAATTAAAGTAGAGATGGCCTTTTTGCCCGATGTATATGTTACATGTGATGCATGTCGAGGAAAGAGATTTAATGAAGACACTTTAGAGATAAAATTTAAAGGAGAGAATATTGCTGATATATTGGAAATGGCGATAGAACAGGCCTTGGAATTTTTTAGGCACATACCAAGATTAAAAAATATATTGCAAACATTGGTAGAAGTAGGGCTTGGCTACCTTAAATTGGGTCAACCTGCTACCCAATTGTCCTCTGGTGAGGCACAGAGATTAAAGTTGGCAAGAGAGCTTAGCCACCCTAGCACTGGTCAAACCCTCTATATTTTAGATGAACCCACTACCGGTCTGCACTTAGATGAGATTAATAAACTAATATTCATTTTACATAAGCTTGTAGATAAGGGAAATACAGTGATTGTTATTGAAAATCAATTAGAGATAATAAGGGCCTCTGACTATATTATTAATTTGGGCCCAGAGAGCGGGAAGCGTGGTGGCTATTTAATAGCTTGTGGAGTGCCTGACGAATTTTGATAAAAAAAGGGAGAGGCTTTAAATTAAAGCCTCTCCCAAATAGTTTAATTACACTCCTGGTAAACCAACAAGCTTGGCGATAGGCGTTGCCATTGGATAGGCATAGAGGAGGATGAATTCAATAACCAAGGCATAAATACATAGAGACTCTATCATGGCCAGACCAATCAGCATAGTTACTGTAATCTTACCAGAGGCCTCGGGATTTCGGGCGATGCCTTCTACTGATCTCATAACGGCCCAGCCTTGTCCCAATCCAGTGCCAAAAGCAGCAATTGCAATGCCAAAGCCTGCAGCAACCACAGTAGCAGTGAAAAACTTCAAACCAGCAGCGCTAACACCCTCTTCAGCCATAGCCAAGCTAGATAATGCAAGTAAAAATAATCCACTCAAAACAGCAATCTTACAGCTTCTATTCATTTCCTTTCACCTCCCTTTGTCTTTTTTTTATCTTTTGCGGCCTTCCTCCGCTTTAATGTGCCTCTTCAATGGCCCCAGCAAGGTACATTGCGCTTAACATATAAAAGATAAGTGCCTGTACAAGGCACAAAAAGATAAACAGGAAATAAATAGGAATTGGCACTAGATAGGCCCCAACCAAAAATATTAAAAGAGCTATGGTCAACTCCTTAGCCAGGATATTTCCAAAGAGTCGAAATGTCAAAGAAAGGCAACGTGCAAGGTGGCCTATGATCTCAATAGGGAGAAATAGAGGGGCAAGAGGAAGTATTGGGCCAGTAAAGTGTTTGATGTATTTAATCCCATGAATTTTGATCCCAATAATCTCTGCAAAAAATACGCTTAGCACAGCCATGGATAAGTTGGTGTTTAGGTTGGCCGTTGGTGCATAAAAGCCCGGTGCAAGCCCCATGACATTCATAAGAAAGATATAAATAAATAAAGTAGCATAAAGGGGAAAGTAAGGCCTCCCTTTTTCTCCTGTTATACCTACAGTAAAGTCCTCTAGGCCTTTGATAAGTGCTTCCCATACATTTTGGCCTTTTGTAGGATAAAGGGGGCTAATTTTAGACCTTACTAAAATTGCAAGAAAAATCAAAATGAGCATGGCAAACCAACTATTTACTACCTGGAGATACTTGTGGGCAAACTCACCAAATCCTATCATTTCAAAGAATACCACCACAAAATTGATTGGATGCTCCATTATCTATTACCTCCTATTTAAGACTACTCCCTTAGCTTCTATTAAAGCTAAGGAAAAGAGATTAATTACTACTATAGAAAGCCCTAAAATAAGACCAAAGACATTTGCCCAGTTTTTAAAGAGCACAATAAAAATGATTAGCCCAATGATGAACATGCGTAGCATAGATTTAGACACAATTGCCCCTTTTCCTTTGGACGCAATAAGCACCCTTACTAAATTGCGGTGCAAAAAATGGAAGTTGATATTGGCCATCAGACCGCCTATTAAAATGCCTGTAGTAAACCGCCAAGGTAGGAAAAAGAGGGAGCCCAAAAAAAGAATACCTAATAATATCCAATTTCTCCTCTTTAAAATGGATGGTAAAGATTCAAAATTTTCCTCTATCATTAAAGTCTCTTTTTTCTTTGTTGTCGCTCAATGCGATGCATTATTATAAAGACACTCCTAAAACCTGCAATCACACCAAAAATCAAAAAGAGTACTATCAAAAAATGTGGAAATGGCCAATTAACCTTTAACCATTTATCTAAATAATATCCCATGATCAGACCAATAACAATGGAAAATACAAGAGCAAGTCCAATTTGAGTGGCATATGCAGATAACCTGGCAAACTCACCAAAAAACTCCTTTAGCTCCTTTCTCATTTAAAAAACACGTATTGTGACTATCACAATATTGAGAAAAAGTCAACTCTTTTTATTTTTTATCTCCGTTACAAACCCTACGCCTATTGCGCTAAATTAAATCCATACTTTCCTTTCATGAAGGCCTCGATGTATGCATCTACTGCAGCTTCACTTGGCATAACCATATCCAACTGCCTGGCATATCCCATTAATCGCCCTAGCATATCCAGTTTTTCTTCGATAGTCTCTCTATCGTATTTGACAATCCTGGCCATAACCAAATCGGCCTTCCTGGTGACTGAAAAGTCAAGATTCCTCAAAACTTCATCTATGAACCTGGCCCTTCGGGCACGTCTAAGGGAATCCGCCGCACCACCCATGAAACGAAATGTTATATAGTTGTTCTCTTCATCATCTGAGCAATAGGCATCAACTGTACAGAAATGGTAAGCCACCCTTAAGTGAAAATTCATGTAATTTTTGGAGACAATGAGATAATTCCTGTCTCCTATTTTCTTGCCTACCATCTGTCCATATTCACTTACCTCGGTCATGCCATGTACCATAATCGATAAAAATCCCTTAAAATCAATTATCTCTCGGCCCGCCCAAGGCATGTCTTTGTGGCTCATACCTCTCCATAGGGCCTTCGCTGGAATAGAAGCTATATGTTCAACTCCAATCTTCTTTAAATCAGCAGTTTCTTTGGTAAGTCCTCCGCCTATGTCAATGATGTAGACATTAAGGGGAATATTGGTTATCAATTTCTTGGCTTCTCCTATTTTGCCTAATGAAGTAGTACCTATGCTAAACATTACATCTAGGGACATTTCATGAGCAAAACGGGTGATATCGTGAAAAGTCCGGCAAGATTTGGCTTGAAAAGAGGGGTCATTCGCATCCACAAGTCTCAGAGGGGCGATGTCTTGAAGTACTTCCTCCATTTTTCTAAAAGTAATACTTCCGGCCATAGGATTTGCCTTTTGATAATCTGATCTTATCAATTGATCAACCTTCCCTTCATACACCCTATTGGCATTGGCATCTACAGTGACTACCATATCCGGAGTGATTAGCTTTGTGGCTACTTTTGTATCCACAATGCAAGGCACTTCAAATTCCCTGGCTAGGGAAGCCATGTGACCGGTGGCATTACCAACATCTGTTATGATGGCAACAGCCTTTTTCATCACCTTGACGAATTTAGGAGAAGTGTGCTTGGTGATCAGGACCGCACCTTCTGGAAAATTTGAAATATCTTTGTCATCTTTTACTACATAGGCTGGTCCTGAACCAACCCCGCAGCTAGCTACAATTCCTTCATTGATTAACACTTTGTTAGGAATCTTGTTAGCATCTACCCTCACTTCTGCACATGATGAAGTGATGGTCAGTGGGCGGGTTTGCAAAAGATATAAACTTCCATTTTGATCCAGAACCCATTCAATATCCTGAGGCCTTTGGAAATGAGCCTCCAGGGTCTGAGCATAGTCATAAAGGGCTTTTATCTCATGCTCACTAAGGCAGGGTTCATTTTGCAGGGCTTCCGGTACCTTTACTTCTTTGACCCCTGAATATTGGCATGCAAGCATTACTCTCTTGTGACCTATCTTTTTATCTAGAATAACCCCATCATCTTTAGAAACACGATAGATATCAGGACTCACTTTTCCTAAAACAGCATATGACCCCAGTCCCCATACCGCGCTTATCACTATTTGGTCATTACGAATATTGTTTGGATCCACAGAGTACATTACCCCGCTTGCCTTGGCCTCCACCATGGCAACACATCCCACACTCATAGCGATATCTTCATCACTAACTCCTATGTTTTCCCAGTAAAATATGGCCCGAGGGGTGAATTTGCTGGCTATGACCTCCTTGTATTTCTGAATAATTTGCTCCCTGCGTACATTGAGGGCAGTAAAGTATTGTCCAGCAAAGGTAGAATCACTATCCTCTCCTATGGCGCTACTCCTTATAGAAATAGGAACATGCTTGCAGGTTTTTTCCTCCAGTTGGGAGTATGAGTGAAGGATGGCGGCCTCTAGCTCTTCTGGCATCTCAGCCTCTAAGATCATGCATTTAAGATCTTGGCTTATTCTTTCTAACGATTCTAATTTGGCTATATCCAGGTCTGATAACCTTTCATCGATTTTTACCTGAAGCTTGTTATAATCCAGAAAGCGTCTATAGGCATAGGTAGTAATTGCAAATCCATATGGAACTGGTAACCCCAGATTCAGCATTTCTCCAAGGTTGGCCATCTTTCCACCTACCATATTTACTTTTTCCTTGGTAATATCTTTTAGAGGAATAGTCCATTCCCAAAATGGAATTTCTTTCTTTTTTACTAACTTTTCTTTTAAGGTAGCGTTAATCTGTTCATAAGCCTGGTATAATTCCCTATGTTTTTCCCCAGACATCCTATCCAGATAATCAATAACGCATCTGACCTTTTCAGAGAGCATTTGGCAGTTCCTTTTGATATAGCGCATATTGAAAGGCTTACTTGCTGTAATTTTCCCCTCCATATCAGCTATAATTTCAAGGATCTGGTTATTTTCAGCAAGCAGTTTTTCGAAGCAGGTAAACTTTTCTTTAAGAGTAACTGTTTTCCTTTTTTCTTGTTTTGAAAATTTAAGTAAACTAAACATACTTTAATTATAGTGCCTTAACGCCTTACGGTCAATTGCGTCTATAATATCTGGTATACCTTACAAATTACTTTAATCAATTGAGTCGTTATTGATTTTGTGTTACATTGCCAAAGATGCTCAGGCCCATAGACATAATCACCATATATTATTTAGTAAGTCTAAATTTTATTACCCTCCTATTTAGGTTATTTATACCGCATTGGTATTTTTATTTCCTTGCACATTTTGTATTTATGATTCTCATTTTCTTGCTTAATACCATTAGAAAATACCGCCCCCATAAGATTATTGAATTTATAAGCTATTTTTATCCTTGGTTTTGTGTCCCTCAATTCTATGAAGAGACAAGGGTTTATTTGCATGTGATCTTTCCTGGATTCTTTGATCATTTAGTGCAAAAATGGGAGTTTACCTTGTTTGGGGTACTTCCTAACATCTATCTGGAGCAATTTGCTTCTCCTTGGCTCACAGAACTTCTATCATTTGGATATATTTCTTATTACTTCTTTTTCCTCATTCCTCCATTTATTTTTTATTTTTATAAAAGAAATAGGTTGGAAAAGCTTATATTTTCCATGGCCCTTGTTTATTATATTTCATTTTTGGGTTTTATTGTCTTCCCTGTAGCTAGCCCCAGGTTTGCCTTGGCAGACCAATTTCAAGCCCCACTTCAAGGCTATCTCATTCCCAAAATCCAAGAAAAACTTATGGAAACTTGGGCACTAAGAGGGCGATTTTGATAATGCTGGGGGCAATTTATGGGAGATACCATTACATAACAGATGTAGTTGTAGGGGGGGTATGGGGTATAATAGCAGTTAAACTTGCCCATTTGATCTACAGAGACGAAAGTCTTTAAAAATCTAATTTAAACAAATGCTATGAATTCAACAATTATAATCACATTGGGCATAGGCGTTTATCTTATCTTTTATAAGCTTTATGGGAGGTATTTAAAAAGACAGGTAGGGGTGAGAGAAAAGAATACCCCTGCAGTCCGCTTATATGATGGCATTGATTTTGTGCCTGCCAATAGGTATGTACTCTTTGGACATCACTTTTCTTCTATTGCTGGGGCAGCCCCCATTGTTGGCCCAGCCATTGCCCTGGCCTGGGGCTGGCTTCCAGCAATACTTTGGATCTGGTTTGGCAATGTATTTATTGGGGCAGTGCATGACTACCTCTCTTTAATGAGCTCTGTAAGGTATGATGGCCACTCAGTACAATGGATCGCTGGAAGGGTAATTAAAAAAAGAACAAGGTATATATTTTCTATCTTTGTATTTTTTGTACTTGTTTTGCTTGTTGCTGCCTTTTCTACTGTAATTGGAAATGTTTATGTAGCGCAATCTTCTGTCCCAACTACCCAACTTTTAATAATTTTTGCTGCTATCATATTAGGCATATTGCTTTATCGCATTAAGATGAGATTTTATTTGGCTACAGCAGTTGGCATTTTCATGTTGATTTTAGCTATTATCTTAGGAAAATTCTTTCCTTTTAAGGCAGGTTATCAAACCTGGATGATTATTATTTTTATTTACATTATCATTGCTGCCTCTATCCCTGTAAATATCCTTCTTCAGCCCAGAGATTATTTAAATGCCTGGCTTTTGGTATTTGGATTGGTATTGGGTGGAATTGCCATGATTTTCTCATTTACTAAGCTTAGCCTGCCAGCATTTACTACCTTTAATGCAAAGGTTATTGCTGGAAAATCTACACCATTTTGGCCAGCAATCCCCTTGATTATCGCCTGTGGTAGCCTTTCTGGTTTTCATTCTCTAGTGGCCTCGGGCACTACCTCTAAACAGCTCGAAAAGGAATCCGATGGCCTATTTATTGGATATGGTGGTATGCTCACCGAGGGGTTTCTTTCTACCTTGGTTGTTGTGGTCATCGCTGCCTATG
>LJNA01000060.1 GCA_001304365.1 Syntrophobacter sp. DG_60
TCACTACTAATCAGCATTGGGACCATCTTTTAAACATATGTAAGGCAGCAGTGGCCAAAGGAAAAGAATTGATAATCTTTTTCACTCATGTAGCGCCATCTTTGTGTCTAAGAGATGATTTTTCTGAATTGGCAAAGGTAGTAGAAGGCCATGCTAAGATGTCTCTTTGCTTAGTTTCTATGAAAGAAATCTATCACCTTGGAGATGAAAATACCTTTGTACCAGGCATAGATAAGAAGAATTTTGGCACCCAAGCAAGGCATGGTGAAATGCTAGAGGAACTGAAGGGAACAGATCGTTATTTGGTACTATAGGAGGGGCAAATGAAAGCAGCAATCTTAGTAAGACATTTAGACGATCAGCATGAAGGGCTCAGGTCAAGTTTGGGTATAGCTGCAGAGATGATAGATACCCATTTCTTTCTGTTAGACCACGAATTGGACCCCAACGTTGCTGAGGATTGGGAATACAAAGACAGGTATAACATGTTTACCGATGAGCTTGAGGAGGAACTTTTTTCTAATGTAAAGGAAAATGAAAAGCATGGTTATAAATATTTGACCACTGAGGAAATTGCCAAAAAATTAAAGGAATATGATTTGGTAATCCCCTTTGGTAAATGGCCAGAAGCAGCAATCCAATTGGAACATCATTTGGAAGATCATCCACAAGGGAAAAAAGACAAAGTAACATTAAAGAGGTAAAATTATGAAGATCCTACATATATTCAAAAAGGAGCCAGATGAGGAGACAAAGAAGTTAGTAGAGTTAATGTCTGAGGGTAAAGAGACAAAGACATTTGAGTTATATAAAGGTAATGTAAATTATGAAGAACTAATTGATCTACTCTTTGAGTGCGATAAAGCTGTTACTTGGTGGTAGGGGATAAGAAACGCATTACCTGATATTTTTTGTGGGTGTAAATAGTTTCTCTTGTTTCTCTTTTGTGAGTAAGCGCATTTTGAGTATGCATGGAAAGCAGTGAACTCAGTAAAGCTGAGTTTTCTTTATTTGGAGTAAGACAAACAAAAATCCTTTCAGACCTAAGAGGCTTATAAACCTATATCGCCTATATATGCCCTTTCCTTTTCTGACAAGATATCTAGTGATAGACAAATTAAGGTCCATAGGTGAATAGTTTTATATTTACCACCATGGTACTCACAAAGGTCCATTATCTGAGAATGACAATTATGACATGGGCTAATAACTACATCGGCACCAGTCTCCATAATCTGATTAAATTTGATCTTTCCAAATTCCCTACGCTGCTTAGGATAAGGGGCCTGTAGAGAGCCACCACCACCACCACAGCAGTAGTTGTTTGATTTGTTGGGATACATATCAATAAAGTTTTCTTTCCCTACACACTGTTTAATCACAAAACGCAAATCTTCTGCAATAGGGTCTCCAAGCGATTGTCTTACTAACTTACAAGGGTCCTGTACAGTAAATTTTAGGCCATTTTTGTTCCAATCAGAATTTACCTTGAGTTTTCCTTCCCTTATCCATTTTGCATAAAGTTCAATTATGCTTTTAAACTCAAAATTATGAGCTATGTTAAATTTTTTCAATCCAGCCTGGATTGCATAAAATGAATGGCCTCACTCAGTGTTTATAAGTACCTTACATCTAAGATCATCTACTTTTTTAGCCAATGTCCTAATAGTGTATTGCCAGCTTTCATCGTCTGCAAGAAACATGCAATAATTTTCCCCAGCCCACATCTCTGAGGGATAAGTCCAATCGGCTCCTGCTAAATGTAATATCCTCCATAGTGGCACCATCTCTTCTGGCTCTGTAACGGGTTCTCTAGAATTTTGATTGAGACAAAAGTAAGCCCCTTCTTTATCCATAGGGGCCCGAAGGTTTCCCCAACCAGACTCTTGCCTAAATTCCTCTAAAACATCATTTACTACAAAGGTCCAATCTTCTTTGGAAACGCCCATAGCACCGCCTGTTTTAACATGGAAGTCACATGATTTGCGAATACCAGTAGGTCTCTTATCCCTGGGCCACATGGCACGAACTTCATATACCAATCTTGGTATATCAACCTTCATAGGGCAGGCATATTTACACCTGTCACAGATAGTGCACATCCATACCCAAGGTGTACTAAGCACCTCTTCATCTAAACCCAGCACTACCATCCTCAGAAATTTTCTAGGGTCTAAACCTTCAAGACCTGTTGCAGGGCAACCAGCTACGCAACTTCCACAGGTAAAGCAAAGGTCAAGGTTGCCACCTTCTGGCAAAATGTCCTTTACTTTGTTCCTGAGTTCTGTTTTTCTCTCTGATAAATCTATAGCTTTTGCTACAGCCATTTTTGGCCTCCTAATTTTAAATCTTTATAAAATTTACATCTTGTATCTTAAACTCCTCCTCAGTAATTAAAGTCAAGGGAGGAGGTTCATTTACATCAAAACCGGGCCTATATCCAAAAATTGGAATTAATTCCTGTTGTAACATGTAATAAAGTTTGAGAAATGGGATCTCCATAGGGCATGAATCTTGACACTGGCCACAATTAACACAAGAATCTGCAACATGCGAAAGTCTCACTAAGGGAAACATCTTATCTGGTGGCACTTCTCCAGCTTTGACAAAACCTCTCCAAGACTCAAGATAGCATTCCTTACAATAACATATAGGGCAAGCATCCTTACAGCCAAAGCATTTTATGCATCTGTCAAAATTTTTAAACCAGTAACTCAATCTCTGTTCGTAGCTCATCTGATTCATTTCATTTAAGACTTCTTCCCCCCAATTATGCGCCAACTGAGTGGCTTCTTTATCTTTTCTTTCTCTGTCTTTTACAGATTCCTCAGATGCCTTTTCAATGATTATAGCCTTAGCATCTATTGCCCTTTTTATAAACTGATCACCCCTTTCAGAACAGATCTCAATAAATGTTGCTTTTTTTTGTTTTACCCCCCATTTTCCACAAGCTATATCAGCCATCCTTGGAATATTTACCTCGCACCTTCTGCAATTTTCTCTTCTACCATATCCCTTTCTCTCCAGCTCATCTAAAGATTTCTCTTTTTTATCTCCATTTTTTAAAAAAATAATAAATTTCCCATTATCGATATCCTCTTTAATTACCTCATAAGGGTCTATAAGAAATTCTTCCTTTATCATCTTTTTTGCAACTTGAGGAAGTATTGTCCCTGTACAATTTAGACCTATCAAAAATAGGTTTTCGATATTAATTTGTCCCCTTTTTGAAAGTTCTATTATGGCCCTTGCATCGCAAGGCTTACATGTGACTGCTATCTTGGTGTCTTTAGCACCATCAAGATATTCCTTTAGGTTTCTGGCAATATTTACTGATGAAAAATGCAAAGTACCAGCACATTCTAATACCTCATTGGGATCAGTTATAAGAGAAAGGATGCCATCATATCTATCTCCATTCCTCTTTTTAACTGCCAAAACTGCATCAACTTCTTTATTCTCTAATGCAAATTTAAGTAAACTTGTTACTACACCACCGTACTCTGCCTTTTCTAATATTTTTTCATTAGAAGACCAGGCCAGGTAAACATTTCCTTTCATTTTATAATCCTTTCTAATTTGACTGGACAAAATTTAAATTCTGGCATTCTAGAAGGTGGACCAGCAATAGGTCCAGTTAATACATTTGGGGCACTTTCAGAAAAGTGCCAAGGCATAAATATAACGCCTTTTTTTATATTTTCTGTGAGTTTTGTTACAGTTTTTACCTCCCCCCTTTTTGATTTTAATACTATTTTATCTCCTGCTTTTATTCCTAATTCCTGTGCATCTTGAAGATTTATCTCTGCAAATCCCTCTTTTATTTCCTCATTTAGTCTATCAGTCCTTCCGGTCATAGAAGCTGTATGAAAGTGAAATATCACTCTTCCATTGGTCAATATATAAGGGTATTCACTATCTGGTATCTCAGGAGGTTCCTTATATTCTGCTATTTGAAAATGTCCTAGTCCATCAGGGGTTGCAAATTTTTCTTTAAACAAGAATTCTGTTCCTGGATGCTCTTCCGAAGGACAAGGCCACTGAATACCACCAGATCTCTTTAATCTCTCATAAGTTATTCCTTTATATTGAGGAACACAGTTTCTTATTTCCTCAAAGATTTCAGAAGTTTGTTTATAGTTGAATTTTTCTTTAAAACCCATTATTTTGGCCAATTCGCAAATTATGGTCCAATCAGGCTTTGTCTCTCCTGGAGGATCAATTGCCTTGTTTATCCTTTGAACCCTTCTTTCCACTCCAGTTATGGTCCCATCCTTTTCCACCCAAGATGCAGCAGGGAGCATTATATCTGCAAGCTTTGCAGTCTCAGTCATAAATATATCCTGAACTATCAAAAGCTCCTTTTCTTCAAGAATTTTCTTTACCCTATTTATATCAGGGGCTGAGACCATGGGATTTGCCCCCATAATGTATAGGATTTTACAATTCTCTAATATATCCATGTAGCTCAGCCCTGGCTTTGAAGGAAGGCCTTTAACTCCCCACATATCTTCAAATATCTTGGCAGTCTCCTCACTTACCTTTTTAAACCCAGGGTAAAATACAGGGATTGGGCCTACATCACCGAATCCTTCTCCATTGGTCTGGCCCCTTAAGGGATTTACCCCTGTACCAGGTCTCCCATAGTTTCCAGTCATAAGGGCCAGATCAGAAAGTGCTTTAATATTTTCTATTCCACCAACGTGTTGGGCAATGCCAGCATTAAAAATTATGCTTGCACTTTTTGCCTTTGCATAGGTTATTGCTGCCTGTTTTATTCCATCTATAGGAATATCAGTTATTTTTTCTGCTTCTTCTAGATTTAAATGGGATAAGTAATCTTTTAATTTATCAAAATCCTTGGTCTTTTTTTCTATAAATTCCTTATCTATTAAGCCTTCATTTATTATTATCTTCATCATGGCATTTATCAAAGCAGTATCAGTTCCAGGTCTTATCAGTAAAGATATATCTGAATAGTTTCTCATGGTTATGGTCCTTCTTGGATCCACAACTATAACCTTTGCACCATTTCTCTTTGCCCTTATTACCCTCCTGGCTATCATGGGATATGTTTCCTGTACATTGGGACCAGCAATAAATATGCAATGTGCTTTATCTAGATTTACAATAGAATTCGATATTACCCCTGATCCTACAGTAGAAATTAATGCAGGAACTGTGGTAGAATGGCAGAATCTAGAACAATTATCAATATTATTTGTCTTTGTTACACATCTGGCAAATTTTTGCATTATATATAAATCTTCATTTGTAGTTCTTCCAGAATTTATAAAACCTATATCATTTGGAGGATTACCCTTTAGTTTTTTTGCAATCAGTACTAATACATCCTCCCAAGAAATTTCTTTGAAACTGCCATTTTTCTTTATTAGTGGAGTTTTTAACCTATCTTCACTTGTCAAAAATTTATAGGCATTCTTTCCTTTTTGACAATTTGCCCCCTCATTTACTGGGTGATCCTTCATAGGTTCTATTCCTAGTATTTCCCCATTTTTAATCACAAGATATATTCCACATCCACAACTGCAATATGGACAAACAGTAGGTATATAATTGATTTTATAATTCATTTGGCCCTAACCTTTTTATCTCTTCTGTGAAGTTTCTTACTATTTCCGCAAATTTTGTACCTTCAGATGCAGATACCCACTCTAATCGAACTCTATTTTGGTCTATCCCTATACATTCAAGCAATTTTTTCACCATTAAAACCCTTCTTCTTGCATATAGATTACCTTCCAGGTAATGGCACTCTCCAGGATGTCACCCAGCTATAAGAACACCATCTATTCCATTTGTTAATGCCTCTAAAACAAATAAGGGATCAACCCTTCCAGTGCACATAAGGCGGACAACATAGACATTTGGTGGATATTGGAATCTTGAAACACCGGCTAGATCTGCCCCAGCATATGCACACCAATTACAGAGAAAGGCCATTATTTTTGGTTCAAACTCCTCTTTCATTTTTAAACAGCCAAAGCTTGAATTTGGGTCCTTATTTGGTTATGCCCAAAGTGGCGCATGTCAACGGCCTTTGAAGGGCAACTGGCACTACATACACCACATCCCTTACAAGATGCAGGAGTGCTTTGGGCTTTTTTTACCCCATTTACTTCTACTAGGTGTATGGCATCATAAGGGCACACCCTTTCACAAATTCCACATCCACTGCATTTTTCCTGATCAACTACCGAAACAATGGGTTCAACATGTACATTTTCTTTAGTCAAGATATCAGAGGCCCTGGAGGCAGCGGCCCTTGCCTGTTCAATACTTTCAGAAATATCTTTTGGAGAGTGGGCCATACCACATAAAAACACACCATCAGTGGAAAAATCTACAGGCCTTAATTTCATATGGGCCTCTAATAAGAATTTTTCCTCATTTAAAGATATCTTAAATAATTTGGCCAAATCCTCAATGTCATTAGGTATAATAGCTGTCTGAAGGCTTATAAAATCAGGATAGATATGTATGGGGCTTCCAAGGACATGGTCTATTATCTCTATTTTTAATTTACCATCAATTTCCTCTACTTTTGGCTTATTATCTAAATCATACCTAATAAATATAATCCCTTTCTTTCTTGCCTCTTTGTATAGATCCTCCCTTTCTCCATAGGTTCTTATGTCTCTATAAATGATATAGATATCCATATCAGGGTTTATTTCCTTTATATCCAAGGCATTAGAAATGGCATGGGTACAACACACCTTACTGCAATATGACCTTTCACTGTCCCTTGAGCTTACACACTGTATAAATACTGCACATTTTGCTTTTTTTATATAATCTTTATCTTCTTCAATCTTTTTATCTAGTTCAGGCCAACATAGTACGTTTTCATTTTTTCCATAAAGGTATTCATCTGGCTTAAAAGGCTTGGCACCAGTAGCAATAATGGCTATGCCGTGCTCAATATCTTTATTTTCCCCATTATAGCTAACAGTAGTCTTAAAATTACCTACAAATCCAGTTACATCCTTAACCTCAGAGCTAATATAGACATCAATAAGTTCATGTTCTAAAACCCCTTTAACCAACGTATTTAAATAACCTTTTATATCCTCACCCTTCCAGGTCTTTCTTAAATTTAGGGCCTCTCCTCCTAGCCTTTCACCCTTTTCTATTAAATGTACCTTAAACCCCTGATCAGCCAATCCTAATGCAGCCTCCATCCCTGCTATACCACCACCAATGACTAGACCCGAAGGGATTATACCAACCTTTATCTCCTCTAAAGGTTCCTGTAGTGCTGCCTTTGCTACTGCCATTTGTACCAGGGCCTTTGCCTTCTCAGTGGCCTTTTGTGGTTCATGCATATGCACCCATGAACACTGATCCCTTATATTGGCCATATTAAATAAATACCTATTAAGACCTGCCTCTTTAATGGTTTCCTGATATAGGGGTTCATGAGTACGTGGGCTACAGGAGGCTACTACTACACGGTTTAATCTATACTCTTTTACAATATTTTTTATCCTCTCTTGAGTATCCTGGGAACAAGTAAAGAGATTTCTATCTGCTACTACTACATTTGATAATTTTTCTGCATAATCCCTAACTTCAGGTACATTAACTACTCCCCCAATGTTTATCCCACAATGGCAAACAAACACACCAATCCTGGGCTCTTCACCAAATATCTCCCTTTCAGGTGGATATTCCTTTTCTTTTACTAAAGAATGCCTACTTTCTGCAAGAAGTGTCTGTGCAGCATTGGAGGCGGCACTTGCCTCCATCACTGTCTCTGGAATATCCTTAGGGCCTTGAAAGGTTCCACACACATATATCCCAGGTTTTGTGGTCTTTACTGGAGAAAAACTTTTTGTAAAAGCAAAATTATATTTATTAAGCTCTATACCCAATTTTTCAGCCAACTCTTTGGCTATGGAAGGGGGTTTAAGCCCTACAGAAAGCACTACCATATCAAATATCTCCTCATTAATGTTACCATCTTCTGTAGCATATCTTATTTTAAGGCTACCACTGTCTTTTACAGGCTCAATAGTATGTACCCTAGACCTGATAAAACGTACCCCTTCCTTTTTTGCCCTGTTGTAATATTTGTCAAAATCTTTACCATAAGTCCTCATATCCATAAAGAATATGGCAGTATCTAAGGGTTCAGGGCTATGCTCCTTGGCAATAATGGCCTCTTTAATGGCATAAGTACAGCAAACAGATGAGCAATAGCCCTGGTCAACTTTATTAATATTTCTTGAGCCTACACACTGTATCCAGGCAATACTTTTTGGCACCTCTCTATCAAAGGGCCTAAGAAGGTGAGCCCTGTAAGGGCCTGAAGCACTAAGTATCCTTTCAAATTCAAGGCTTGTTACTACATTAGTAAAATTTGCATAATTATATGTATCAAAGATTTTGGGATCAAAGACCTCAGAGCCTATGGCCAAAATTATTGCACCTACATTTATTTTTTTCTTTTCATCTACATCTGAATACTTAATAGCTTTGGCCA
>LJNA01000061.1 GCA_001304365.1 Syntrophobacter sp. DG_60
ATTGTGGTCAAGGGGAATCTTATGTGCCTTTGCTTTTTTTTCCGGGGAAAAGGTCTTTAGGAAAGTTTAAAGGCTGACCTGTAAGAAGCCTTTCGCGCTTCCACTGATCACTATATTTCTGTGACAACATACCTTTATTTTCTAGCATATGCCTGTACCATTATAGTACTAACCACTAATAACCAATAACTGTATTAGTATTGCCTTTCTATTATAAATTCAGCTGCTTCTTGAAGGCATTTCTTGTTTGGACCCTCTGGAAATAGGCTCAAAGCCCTTTCACCTATATCAATAAATTCCTTTGCCTTATTTCTGGCATAAAAAGGTCAGCAATTTCTTGCCTCTCCTTTTGTGAACAGTTTCTTAATGTATAAATTAAGGGCAAAGTGTTCTTTCCTTCTTTTAAATCCTGTCCCACTGGCTTGCCAAAGACTTCCTTACGCCCTACATAATCAAGGACATCATCGATTATTTGAAAGGCCAAACCAATGTGATATCCATAGCGCTCTAATGCCTCCTCGGATTCTTCTGGGGCACAGGCCAAAATCGCACCTAACCTACAGGCTGCAGCCATAAGCGCCGCTGTTTTACCAGCAACGATTTCTAAATATCCTTCCTCTGTGAGGTCTAGGTTTTCTGTTTCTACAATCTCTAAGATTTCCCCTTGAGACAAATGTTTAGTGGCCTCAGAGAGGACAGAGACTATCTTTAAATTACCTGATGATGTGGCCAGAGAAAGGGCAGTTGAAAGTAAGAAGTCTCCTGCCAAAATAGGTATGGTATTTCCCCAAACAATATTAGCACTTGCCCTTCCTCGCCTTAATTTGGCCTTATCAATTACATCATCGTGAAGAAGGCTAGCTACGTGGATATATTCAAAGATAGGGGAAAGTTGAATCTCCTGACCATTACAATGTCCACATAGCCTAGCACTTAGAACAAAAAGTAAGGGTCTTAAACGCTTTCCCCCACTCCTTAAGATGTATTGACTTACCTCTTTGGCCAAAGGGACATGTGCACTTAGATGTTCTTCTATGGCCTGTTCAATCTCGAATAGTTCTTTCTTAGCTTTTTCTAGAAATTGCAATTTAGTCAAGAATGGGCTAAAGAGGTCTTATAAAAACTACCAAATTTTTCTAGGTCTATTAGCTTTGCTACTTCCTTGTTGACCCGGTCTTGAATCCTGGTTATATCCTCATCCCCAAGGTGCCTAAATCGACCTTGTAATTGCAGATAATCTTTTACTGGCTTAAGCTTTCTTATAGGGTGTGTAATTTTGAGCCCTCCATCTACTATTTCATATAATGGGAACACCCCCGTTTCAACAGCTAAACGGCCTATCTTTATACTTAAGTCAGGGCTATAGCGCCAACCTGTAGGACAAGGGGAAAAGCAGTGGATATAGGCTGGGCCAGACATTAAAGAGGCCTTTTTAATTTTATTCATCAAATCTAAATAAAATGTGGGGCACACTGTGGCTACATAAGGGATGCTATGTGCTGCTGCGATCATCGCCATATTTTTCTTCCAAGTAATTTGCCCAATACTCTTTTTGCCATGCGGAGAAGTAGTTGTGTGTGCTCCATAGGGGGTGGAGCTTGAACGCTGAATGCCTGTATTCATATAAGCTTCGTTGTCAAGGCATATATAAATAAGATTATGCCCTCTTTCTAATACCCCAGATAGGGCCTGAATGCCGATGTCTGCTGTGCCACCATCTCCAGCTGCTCCTAGGACTGTTATCTTCTCCTTTTTCATTTTACCTTTTCTCATTAGTACCTTTAATGCAGATTCAATGCCAGAGGCTACAGCGGCTGCATTTTCAAAGGCCACGTGAATCCAAGGAACCTCCCAGGCAGTTTGGGGGAAGGCGGATGAGACAATCTCCATACAACCTGTGGCCATTGCTACTATAATGCGACTTCCTAAGGCCTTTGTAATCAGTCTTAAGACCAAGGCCTCACCGCACCCCTGGCAAGCACGGTGGCCTGAAACAAAGTACTCTTCTCTTGGTAGCTCCCTTGCCTTAAAACCTGTAAATTGCTTGGCTTCAGCAGGTATCATCTCCTTTTTTCTCCTTTAGATTTCTTCCAATGCCATAGTGATTGCACTGGTAGGACACTCCTGGGCGCAGGTGCCACATCCTTTACAATAATCTAGATCACAGATGAAGTATCCTTCCTCATCATGGCTATAAGCTGCCTCTGGACAATAGATCCAACACCGCCCACACCTTATACATGCCTCTTTGTTTAAAATGGGGCGCTGTGTCCTCCAATCGCCTGTTTTAAATGCACGGGCACTACCAGGTTCTGTAATGGCAGCACCCAAATTTAATTTCTTCCAACCAATAATAGCTTCTGTTTTAACCATTTTTTACTCCAAAATAATGGTTTCTGAAAATGCTCTTTCCATAGTCATTTTATTCCTCTCAGCCAGACGTCCAAAACGCTCCTTCAATGCCTCAGCCATCGCCTCTTTACTGACAATGTTGGTGACCTTAATCAATGCACCCAACATTGTAGTATTTGTGATGGGTACCCGCAGTGTGTCTAATGCAATCTTTGTAGCATCTACTATAGCCAAGCGCTGTTTATAGCCAAGTTTTTTCCTCAATTCCTTTGCCGGTTCAGGGGAGTTAGCAATAATCAATCCATTCTCCTTTAAACCTGCTATAACAGCCTCTGTATAGAGGAGGGCAGGGTCTAAAATGACTACTACATCAGGCTCATAAATCTTTTGTCTTAATCTAATAGGTGCACTGTCTACTCTAAGAAATGCCATTACCGGGGCGCCACGACGCTCTGGGCCAAAGCTAGGGAAGCCTTGAGCATATTTGCCCTCTGCAATAGCTGCTTTGGCTACTAGCTCTACACAAGTTACCGCCCCTTGTCCTCCCCTCCCATGAAATCTTATTTCTTTCATTGCTTTAATCTCACCAATGTCAATGCACCACTTTTACACCATTTAATACAGGCTGGCCCTTCCTCTCGATATCCGCAAAAATCACACTTTAAGGGGATGCCACTATCTGGCTCCTTAAAAATAGATTTATTAGGGCAAGAAGCGCGACAAAGCATACATTGGTCATAAGTATTCCCATCTATCACCAACTCCTTCTTTGAGGCACATTCCTGGATATTTGACACATAAGGGCCTGCTAATAGGGGAAAAAAGTGCCCCCCTTCCCAGACTACACGTATGCGTGAGCGATGGTAATTTACCTTATCTAGAATGTGCGTTAAAGAACAGGCTGTCTCACAATGCCTACAACCTGTGCATTTATTGGAGTCTACCCTAATTCTGTACATAGAATATCTATTATTCTTCACTAGGTAATCCCCTTAATGTGCAATATTCCTTTAACATCTCCTCTAAATGTGAAACCATGCCGTTTATAGGCTGACTCAACATCCTTAAAGGTAGTCTGTCTTCATTTACTATACCTGCATTTTTGTTAAACGAATGCTCTAAATCATAAATGTGCTCACCTATTTTTATAATTTCTTCCTCCTTAAAATCTAGGCCTGTAGCTTGATTCAGCATATTAATAAATGTACTTAAATTAAAACCAAAAAGCACATAAGGACATACCCCTATAGATTCCAAAATGGCTGTCTGATCTTGATACCTTTTTACTAAGATTGCCTTATTTTTTATGCTATATGGGTCTTCCAATTCTTCTATCAATGTAAAGCCTGTTAGGTGTGTCGCCCCGAAGTTACAGGTAGCATATTGTAACCCTATGCCTTGTATTATCCTAGGGTCAAATGGGGGCATACTCCTCCTCTTTACCCCCATAAATACATCTTCTCTCTCAAAATGCCTTGATAGATAAAAGGCGCCTTTACTTAAAAGGCCACCTGCTTCATCTCCTTCACCACTGGCCCTTATTGCCTCTAAAGAACCATCAGTTTCCCCAAAGCTTAAATCTTTTCCTAGTTCCATGACACAGGCCACCCCCGCCCCCATCTCATTGGCATCTAAGCCATATTCTATACAAAGTTTATAGGCATCAATGGTTGCTGAGGGATTTATAATACCACATAAGGGGCCCAAACTAATAAATTCCTCTATTTCTGGGAAAAATCCCAGTTCTGTCTGTTTAAGGCAGGCAATGGGACAGGCAAAACAACCACGGTCTCCTTGCCAGAGTTTACCTAAAAATTCGGTAGATAGGCTATAGATTGCCTCAGGGGCCCTTTTTGAGAGGTTCTCATAGCCTAATGCCCCTATTTTGGCAATGGGTTTTAATAATAGATGAGTGCCCAATTCAGAAAATTCTCTTAGACTTTCAGCCTCTTTTAAAAACTCAACAGAGGCACTAACTGCGTTTATAAAGCCCTCGCCATGGGCCAACGTAATATCCTTTGTGCCCTTTACTATAATGGCCTTTAGCTTTTTAATTCCAAATACAGCACCAATGCCTACGCCATTCCTTACAGGCAATCCATCTATAATGACAGTGGCTATGGGCTCTGCCCTTTCTCCAGCAGGCCCAACAGAAAGGATCTTTGTCTCCCTAGCCTTCCAAGGGTCAGAAATGGCCAAGCGAACAATGTCCTCTACTTTTGAGGTAGTCTCTCCCCAGAGATGGTCAGCAGGTAGGATTTCTACATTTTCATCTTGAATGGAGAGGAGAATGGGTGATTTCGCATTTCCTTCAATAATAAGGATATCATAGCCTGCTGCTTTAAGTTCTGCCCCAAAATGCATCTTTGCCTGGCCACAGGTAATGGTATTGGTTAATGGAGACTTTGTAACAATTGAGCAGATAGACCCAGCGCTCGCTCCTGTCCCAGTTAATGGGCCAGTTGCAAGAATGATTTTATTTTCTTCAGCCAATGAGTCTATGACTGGGTTTACTTCCTCTGTGAAGACCTTAGTAGCCAGCCCCCTTCCGCCTAGATACCTTTGACAGACCTCTAATGAAACACTCTCTATTTTTATTAACCTATTACTTAAATCCACTCTTAATACTTTTCCTTGCCATCCATCCATTATTCTTCCCTTACATCTAAGTGCTCATAGGTAGGCACAAGCCCATTGGCTGCTGAAAATTCAGCCCTATCTATCATCTCTATGAAGTTTTCAATTGGTATATCCCTCCCACCTAGACCTGCTACAAAGTTCTTTATATATGGCCTTTGTGCCACGTTATATAGGGAGGACTGAACCTCTGAAAACACAGGGCCCCCACCCATTCCATAGGAAATAGCCCTATCAAGCACTGCGATCACCTTTGCCCCTTCCATTGCCTCACGAAACTCTTCATGAGGAAATGGCCTCCAAAGACGGACATATACCAGCCCAACTCTTTGTCCTTTATCCCTAAGGGCATCTACAGCTAGCATAGCTGTTTCAGTAGCGGAGCCCATAGTAATTAATATGGTCTGTGCATCTTCTGTTTGATAGGTTTCAATAGGGTGGTAATAGCGCCCAAAAAGATTGCCAAATTCTTCCCAGCCTTCAATTATCACCTTCTTGGATGAAAGAAGGCTCACCTCCAATTGCCTTCTGGCCTCACTATAGACTTCAGGTATGCCAACTGGCCCCATAGTAATGGGGTGATCTGGATCCAATCTCAATATTGGCTGATATGAAGGTAGATATTTATCGACAGCCTCTTTTTCTACCAGTTCTATAGATTCAATTACATGGGTTAGAGTAAAGCCATCAAAGTTTACAATTGCTGGCAGTAATACTCGGTGATCTTCTGCCACACGAAATGCATGGAATGTGAGATCGTATGTCTCCTGCCCATTAATAGCAAAGGTTTGGATCCAACCAATGTCCCGCTCAGCCATTATATCACTATGGTCACACCATATACTAATAGGGGCAGACATTGCTCTATTTGCAACGGTCATAACTACAGGTAAACGCATGGCTGAGACGATAAACAGGATTTCATGCATTAAGGCAAGTCCTTGGGCACTGGTGGCCGTATAGACTCTCGCCCCAGTGGCTGAGGCACCTGCTGCTACACTCATGGCCGAATGCTCAGATTCTACAGGTATAAATTCTGCATCTAGCTCACCATCGGCTACAAGTTCAGAAAGGTGCTCTACAATATGTGTTTGTGGTGTAATTGGATAGGCAGAAATTATATCTACATCGCATAATTTTACCGCCTCAGCAACAGCTATAGAAACCTCTATGCCTACACGTTTACCCACTTTCTCTTCTCCTAATAATAAGAGGGTACTTCTACTAAAGTTAAGGCCCCACTTGTACACCACCTTACACAAGAGGGCCCTGGGGCATCAATGCCACAAAAATCGCATTGAAGCGGTTCTTCATTATCTGGATTTTTAAATAACATAGATTTATGAGGGCATACTGCACGGCACAGATCACATTGGTCATAAACATGATCTCCAATTATCATATCTACTTTAATATTGCAGGAAACATCCGTAAATGGGCCAGAAATAACAGGGAAAAATCTGTTTCCTTCCTGTAATACCCTTATCCTTGATTTTTTAGGGTTTACTGCCATAGATAAACGATTTAAAGAACAGGCTGTCTCACAGTGCCTGCAACCTGTGCACTTATTATGGTCTACCCTGATTTTATACATAACCTAAAATAAGCCTGGAATTTTTATTCCACCTGTAATTTTGCTTATTTCTGTAGATATCATCTCTTGGGTCTTCCTCAATGCATCATTTACTGCAGCAATAATCAAATCCTGGAGCATTTCCACTTCATCTGGATTTATCACCTCTTTGTCAATGGTAATTGAGACAATCTGCCTTCTCCCATTTGCTACTACCTTTACCATCCCCCCACCCACTGAGGATTCTACTGTTTTATCAGCTAGTTCTTCCTCTAACTCGGTAACCCTACTCTGAATTTTTTGCATTTGCCTTATGAGCTGGTTAATATTCATTGTCCCCCCGGTAATTGCCCAAAATCTTGTAGATTTTGAGCAATTGATTGCAAAATGTTCACCCCGTTAGATAATTTATATCTAACGGGGCAAGAATTGAAAAATGCAAAATAAAAAACGAATTTAACAAATAATAGCAAATTACACAAATTAACTCGCTATTGTTCATGGTATTCTGTATCATAAAATAATTTTTGACTTTTGCACTTTATAATTTTCATTTTTTTCAATGCTTGCTCAAAATTCTGTGGAATTTTGAGCAGATACAACCTTTCCATCAAATATTTCTAGTATTTCTTGCAAAAGACTGGCCCCTTGATCCTTCTTTAGGTCATCTCCTATAATCTTAAAATTTTTACCAAAACATTTTTGGCAACACTGATTTAAGATGTATGAATATTCATTTTGCATTAAGAGTTCTGCATGAAATCGGGAAACCTTAATGAGGAAAGTCTCATTTTCCAGTACTATTTTGGCATTTTCCAAAATAGCAGCTACAAGAGGACTTTCTCTTTTTAAAGCTGGTAATAGTTTTTCTTTTATGGCCTCTTGAGGTAATTCTGTTGTTTCGCTGATTTCCCTTTTCTCAGATAAGGCCTCAGACTTATAGGCTGAGAGCCTTTCCATAATGATTTCGATAGGAATAGTCTTTTTAAATTCAGTCATCTTAATGAGCAATGCTTCTAGCATAAAACGTGGCTGTGTAGTGGTTTTAATAACATCTTGCTCTGAGAGTAGTAAGCTAAAGAGCTGTTCTAGGTGGGAAGTACTTTGATTTTTTGCTGTATTTTTTAAAGTTTCCCATTCATAATCGGGTAGATCCACTAAGGAGGGTTTTTCTGTTAACTTTGCTATCAACAAGTGCCGAAAGTAGGTTACAAGATGTAGATAAAATTGTTTTAGATCCTCACCTTCTTTATAGATTCTATTAATGATCTCTAAAACTTCTTCTAAATGGCTGTTTAAAATGCTATTCATAGCACCCAGTACCCAGCGAGTATCAAATAGCCCCAATATTTCTTGCACGTCCTTTGTGCCTATAGGAGGAGTAGCAAAGGAGACTAATTGATCTAATAAACTTAAGGCATCTCGCAGGCTGCCTTCTGAAGTATGGGCAATAAGCCTAATAGCATCTTCTGTAATCTCTATTTTTTCAGCAGAGGCAATTTCACATGTCCTGTCATATAAGGTGTTGCTAGGAATCCGATGAAAGGGGAAACGCTGGCACCTTGAGACAATAGTAGGGGGAATCTTATGGGGCTCAGTGGTGGCAAAGACAAATATTACATGGGGAGGGGGTTCTTCTAATGTCTTTAATAAGGCATTAAATGCCTCTTTAGTGAGCATGTGGACTTCGTCAATAATATAAATCTTATACCTCCCTCTGGAAGGAAGATACTTCACATTTTCCCTGATTTCTCTAACTTCATCTATTCTTCGATTTGATGCACCATCTATTTCTTGTACATCCATAGAGTTTCCTAAGCTGATTTCCTGGCAAGAGATACATTGGTTGCAAGGTTCGGGAGATGCCCCTTTTTCACAATTGAGTGCCTTTGCAAGGATACGAGCCATTGTGGTTTTGCCTACACCTTTTGGCCCACAAAATAAGAGGGCATGAGGTAGACGGTTATATTTCAGTGCATTTTGTAAGCTTT
>LJNA01000062.1 GCA_001304365.1 Syntrophobacter sp. DG_60
AACTCAAATCTCACGGAGATCTCTTTAGGTTTGTAGATAAACTTAAAAGTGAACTTAACGATCCAGAACTTCCAAGACTGTTTTCCCTTGCCTCTACACTTCACCAAAACTTTTATGAAAATTGGTTGCCATCCGATACAGTTATGGACCACGGTGAAGCAGTAAAGCGACTGGTAAAGAAATTAAGGCAAATCTGTATTTAATGACCTTTCTAAGACATAGGTAAATTCCTTTATTTCATCACAATTTTTTAGACCTACTAAAAAGTTAATTAGGTTCTCTATTTTCTCAAAATTCTTTAATGATAGTTTTAAGCAAAATTTTGGATTATAATTTAATAACATAGGAATTTCATTTTGGACGCAGACGAACGCAGATTATCAAGGTTTTAAATATAAAGAATGCTTTCTGCGGGTATCAGCGAAAATCTGCGTCCTAATTAATTTAAAAGATCTATGAATAAATCAGCCATTTGCCTTTATGGTGCAAGGGAGCATAATCTAAAAGGCATCCATCTGGATGTCCCCAGGGATAGATTTGTAGTGATCACAGGTCTAAGTGGCTCTGGGAAGTCCACACTGGCCTTTGATATCCTATTTGCCGAAGGGCAGAGGAGGTACATTGAGAGCCTACCTGCCTATGTAAAGCAGTATTTGAACATATTAGATAGGCCCGATATAGACCTACTTACAGGCATCCCACCTACTGTGGCCATTAATCAGCGCAGTAGCAATTTTACTCGTCGTTCAACTGTTGCCACTATCACAGAGATTTATCACTATCTAAGGCTATTGTTTAGCAAAATAGGCACCCAATACTGTCCAAAGTGTGGGAGTCCTGTAAGGGCATTAAGTAAAAAGGAGATACTAGATAGCATAATCTCCCTTTATAAAGAGGAAGAGATAACCATTCTGGCACCAAAGATAATAAGAAGAAAGGGTTTTCATAAGGACATTTTAAATCGCGCCCTTAAGAGAGGGTATAAAGAAGCAAGGATTGATGGGAAGATCATGCCTATTGCCCATGTACCTCCACTTAGTAGATATAAAGAACACAGCATCGATTTGTTAATAGGGAGGGTTGATGTATGCTTTAAGAAATTATCTACTTTAGAGGATCTAATCTCTCAGGCCCTGGATGTAGGAGATGGTCTTTTTTATATATTGAGCTTAGAAAAAGGTGAAAAAATCTATGGGAAGAAGAGGTTTTGCCCTAATTGTCAAATAGGTTTTGCACCATTAGACCCTCGTCTTTTTTCCTTTAATAGTCATTATGGGGCCTGTCCTATGTGTGAAGGTCTAGGGAGGGTTTCCGAAGACAGTTTCATTTGTCCAAGATGTAATGGAAAGAGGCTTAATGAAATTGCGCTTTCTGTAAAGGTAAGTGGCTTAAACATCTGGGATATGACAGCCCTAGCTGTAGAAGAGGCCATCCCATTTTTTAGAAGCCTTAAATTCAATGAAAGGGAGATCGAGATTGCTCAACCCATTATTAAAGAGACGCTAAATAGATTGGAGTTTTTAAAAAGGGTCGGCCTTTCTTACCTTACATTAAACCGTAGTGGGGATACCCTTTCAGGGGGTGAGGCCCAAAGGATTCGGTTGGCTGCTGGATTGGGCTCAAACCTCAAAGGTGTATGCTATATCTTAGATGAGCCTACCATTGGCCTTCACCCTAAAGATAATGAGATGCTTATCAATACCCTGAAGGTACTTAAGGAGGCCGGAAATAGTATAATTGTGGTGGAACATGATGAGGAAACCATTAAGGCCGCAGATTTTATTATTGATTTGGGACCAGGTCCTGGGAAGGATGGGGGGGATGTAGTAGCCATAGGAGATTTGGATGATCTTTTAAAAAATAATACATCTATTACTGCAAAGTCCTTATATAAAACCCATAACATAACCTCAAGGTTAAGGAAGGCAAAGGAGGGGAACTTTCTTAAGGTAATTTGCGCAGGTGCCTATAATCTAAAATGTATTGATGTGTCCATCCCCTTAGGTACATTGACTTGCGTTACAGGGGTCTCTGGTTCTGGAAAGAGCAGTCTAGTAAGGGAGGTAATTTATAAGGGTATAAAATGCCTCTTACAGAATGGGAAAAAAATTGAAAACTGCAAGGGTATAATGGGCTTAGAACATATAAATCGCATATTAGAAGTAGACCACAGCCCTATTGGCCGCACCCCCCGTTCTACACCTGCTACTTATATTGGTTTTTGGGATGAGATCAGGAAGTTATTCTCTATGTTACCAGAATCCAGGGCGAGGGGGTATAAACCAGGCAGATTTTCATTTAATGTTACCGGAGGGCGCTGTGAAAATTGTGCTGGCCAAGGGAGAATAAAAGTGGAGATGAGCTTTTTGCCAGATGTCTATATAAAGTGTGAGGTCTGTAATGGAAAGAGATTTAATCAAGAGACATTAGATGTCAAATATAAAGGGAAAAACATCAGTGAGATATTGGATATGACAGTAGATGAGGCAGTAGAATTCTTTTCTGCAGTACCTAGTATATTTAGGCCACTTATGATCTTAAAGGAGATGGGTTTGGGCTATTTAAGTATCGGTCAAGGGAGTAATACCCTCTCCGGAGGTGAGGCCCAAAGGACAAAGCTTGCCTCTGAGCTTTGCAAAGTAACTCAGGGCAAAACGCTCTATATATTAGATGAGCCCACCACTGGCCTACACATTGCTGATATTGAAAAACTTATGAATGTACTTCAAAAATTAGTGGATTTAGGAAACACCATTATTGTTATCGAGCACAACTTTGAGGTAATAAAAGAGGCTGACTTTATGGTTGACCTTGGCCCAGAAGGTGGTGAGAAAGGAGGCTATGTAGTAGCTGCAGGAAATCCCTATGAGATTATAAAAAATGAAAAATCCTATACAGGCAAGTTTTTGAGGAGATATTTAGGATAATCACAGCGACACAGTAATAATTTTCTCTCCCTTAAAATTTACTTTCCTTTATACATTTTATGAACTTAGCAACCAATTCTGGGTCAAATTGTGTGCCCGCACCTTTCTCTAACTCGGCTATGGCCTCATCTTGAGTCAAGGCTTTCCGGTAAGGCCTATCACTAATCATAGCACAATAGGCATCTGCAATTCCAATAACTCTAGCAAGTAAAGGTATTTCTTCCCCCTTTAATCTGTCAGGGTAGCCTTTGCCATCATACCTCTCGTGGTGATAATTTATGGCATCTAACACATATTCTCGATGCGGCGGCGGGCCATCTATCATCATTGCACCTAACCTTGGATGTTGCTTAATGAGCTCAAATTCTTTTGTTTCTAAGGGGCCTGGTTTTTTCAAAATGTTTTCAGGTATACCAATCTTGCCAATATCATGAAGTAAACCAGCAATTCGTAAGGCCTCCATCTCTTCATGGGAGAGATTTAGCTCCTTTCCCAAAGAGAGTGAAAATCTGGTAACCAGCTCAGAGTGGGCTTTGGTATAGTGATCCTTACCGTCTACTGCAGTAACCAGACCTTCAAGGACACTGAGGGTTGGCTCTTTGGTTGCTAAATATTCCTTAACTCCTGGTATGCTAACAGAGACTATAGTTTCCCCAGACTGCTTGGATTCATACATCCTTCTATCAGCCAAGGTAATGAGTTCCTTTGGAAGCATACTGTCAAAGGGATAGGTAGCCACCCCAATGCTTAAACGGATAGGAATATTTCTAATTCCATTTATTTTAAGCCCCTGTTGCCGGATCTTTTCACAAATCCTTTGAGCTATAACCCCTGCTTTTTCTCCGTGGGTATAGGGTAAAATAATCATAAATTCATCTCCACCATAGCGGCCTATTAAATCCACCGATCTACAAGAATTCTTTAAGGCCTTTGCTACATTTACAAGGAGTTTATCCCCAACGACATGGCCATAGGCATCATTAATAAGCTTTAGGTCATCCACATCTAACATCATCACTGAAAAAACTTCCTCTTTCCTTTTGGCCCTTTCAATCTCATTTTCTAAAAGTTCACCAATCCTGCGTCGGTTGAATAAATCGGTTAAGGAGTCCCTTTCAGCTAAGACTTTGGTCTTTTTATAAAGGTTTTTGTATCTTTGCTCTGATGCCCTCAGGGCCTCCTCCATGCTCTTACGCTCTGTGACATCCCTAAAAAATCCCACCAGATATGTCCTTCCTCCAAAATTCATCTTTGGTGCATGAATATCGGCATAAAATATAGTTCCATCACTCCTAAGTACTGGTATATCCTCTGCAACTTCAATTTCTTCCCTTGTTAAGGCATTAAATCTTTCTAAAACATAGGGAAGGTCTTCTTTTGAGTGAATATCGGAAACAACAAGTTTTAAAAACTCATCTCTTGTATAGCCCAGCATTCTACAGGCGGTTTCGTTGACAAACTCAAACCTCTTTGTTTCTGTATTTGCTACCACAATGGCATCTGGGCCTCTCTCAAAAAGTACTCTATGCCTTTGTTCAGAATCTCTTATTCTTTCCTTAGCCTTCCTTTCATCAGATACAATATCCCAGAATAACCGGGCAGCCATGTAGCCTATAGCCTGGACATCTTGTGGCTTAGTCTGATTGATTTTATGATAAACTTCCGGGTCACCTGTTAGTTCAATGATAAGATCTAAGCCCTCTATCTTATAAAGATCCTTAAAGTCGCTGGTGGTATATATCCCTTTCTTCCTGGCAGATTTAACCCCTTCAGCATTTGGGTCTATATCCGCCACCCCTATAACTTCTACTTTTAACTCCCCAAGGGCTACCATCTCTAACATCTCATTACACCGCCTTCCACCACCCACTATAGCTACTCTCAACAACCCCTTATTATTTCCTGTCTCATCCATGGTCTCTGGATGTATAGAAATTTATAAAATTCGCCACAGATTTTCGCAGATACCCGCAGAAAATATTTTTATATTCCTAAACCTGTCAGGTACAGGTTTAAACTCCTGACAATCTGTATTTTTCTGTGTAAATCTGCGGCTAATCAAGTCTTTGTTCTTAAAACATTTGATGTAGATACTCTTTTACCTGGCCTAAGACAATCTTAGGGATGTCTTCTTTCTTTTGGACATGATAAAGGCTTATATTGGTCTTTTTAGAAACGGATAGGGCAAATCTTTGACTGTGAACACTCTCTCCAATATGAACCGCTGTTACCCTATTTTTTATGTTGTTAAAATAATTAACCACTTCTGAGAAGTTGGAAATCTTCATATCTGTGATAAAAAAGATATCCATATCATTATCATTGTCCTCAAAGACCTGGATATCGCTGGGCTTAAGGTAAGTGCCACCACCAAAATATTTACACAAAGATTGATAAATGGCCATCCTGTCCTTGGTAAAAGGAAGAATACACTTACCTCCTACCTCAGCATCGCTAAAGTTATAAATAGCTATCTCTGAACCGCATTTCAGATAAGCTTCACAGGCACAGGCAGCCCCCAAAACAGCATAGGAGAGATTCCTTCTAGGATCAGTCATACTGCCAGAGGAATCTATGATGATAAGGCAGTTTGGGACCTTTTCTTCCAAATAAAGGATTTCCCCTTCCTTTCTATTCCAGACCTGAGTCAAACCTGGTAAGATTTTTCCAAAACTGGTCCAGATATCTATGTCATAATATGGTTTCTCTATCTCCCAAGGGGAGTGTGAGTGGGGATAGATAGAACCCGACTTCTTTTCTGGTAATTTTTTTAAGGATAAAGTGTAGTTTTGAGCAAGTTTCATGTAGTAGAGGATGTTTGCAATAGATTCTTGGCCTTTTCCCCTACCAATACCCTGATCAAGATAACCTGTTTCCTCTAGCTCTTCTTTAAAATCATTTACCAGTTCACTGAATTCCTTTGGGGAGGAAGCAGATTGGGCCAATTCCATAAGCCCTTTATCGATAGATTCTTTTGAAAACATGGATTTATGATCCCCTAAAGGATTTGATGCAGGGTTAAACATCTCCTCTTCTAGTAGTGGCCTTAAGGCGTGAGTAAACCTCTTAATGCCCTCTGCCCATCGTTTTTTATTCATGTAAGGAATGCGCATAAGCTTTTTAACTAGTTCATCAAATCCAGAGACATTTAAGTCCTTTCCCCAAATCTTCTGATATAAGGCACAAATTACCTGATCAATCTTCCCCTTTTCCATATGTTTATAAAGGGAAGGGATGGTGCTTTCTTTTTCTTTAACACAATATGTATCTACTACTACATCCATAAAGTGATCTGTGGCCTTTTTTGCTATATCCTTATCTTTACAAACCCTTTTTGCCTCAGCGTATAGCCTTAGATAATTAGCAAAATCCCAAGGACAAAAGGCATAATGGGCAATGGCGTGGTCTAAAAGGGCTTCTATAGCATCACCTTCTGGCATCCTCTCTGAGATTTGAGAAAGGAAACCAGAATCAATTGTTATTTGTTTATTTCTTATCTCCAAAACTGCTTTTCCTTGACCTTCTTCGATCTTTGGGTCTTTCTGAGCGGCCTTTTGGTCTTTAGGAGCAACCTTTGGGAATGGCAATGGAGGGAAAAAGTGCTTTCTTCTTATCTTTAACCAAGTGGACTTTGGTATGTGTTTCACGGGGAAACTATTCCCCCTTTTTCATATATCCTTCCGTACCTTACATTGCCTACACCAAGAATCTTTCCTTCCACATGAATTTCACCGCCTACCATGTCTTCTCCTGTCCTGCGTCCCACACTCTTTTTAATCACCATTTTTCCCATCCTCATGCCTGCCCCTGTCCAGTTACCAGTATTGCCTTCAACCCATATCTCCCCACCATTTAGCCCTATCCCTGTAAAGTCGCCCAAGTCTCCATAAACTATAAGCTTTTTCCCCTTTGGTAGACGATACCCCAAAAGGTGCAAGGCTATATTTCTATTTTGCAAATCCAAAACAATCTCTCTTTCTTTGGCACGGTTGCATAAGGCAGAGACATAGAGGCCAGAAAGCCCCATAATAGGGTAAGGAAGTTTTGATGAGTCTTCTATCTCAAAAAGGAATTCTTCAATATCTTCTACTCCATATTCCATGTTTTTTATAGTTTTTTCAGCACTGGCATAGGCCCTAATTACCGAATGGTAGCTTACCAGCCAAACCAACTCCTTTGCCTCCTGCTCAACAAGCTTGTCATATGCCTTAATTAAAGATTGCATCACCTTCTCTTTGGAGGCTATGATCTTATCTAAGGGAATCTCCCTCTTTTTTGGCCTGAAATCCTTAAATTCAGAAAAGGGGTTTTTCATAATTCTCCTAAATCTCTCTTAATTTCCCAATAAATTGGGTGATCGCCTTCTAAGGGGGCAATTTCCTCTCCCTGGGATATGCTATAAGCAACGGCCAATGCCTCTTTAATGGATTCTCTTTGCTCTCCATAGCGTTCTAAGACCTTATCTACCGCCACCTTTGCCAGATGAATAGGCAGGGGATCCATTCTGCTCTCTTTTTCATAGGTAGCGACAAACTCTTCTTTCCATTGGAGACGATGGGAGAGGGCATAAGGAGCTACTGTCTTTATATGTTCAATATTTACCTGCTTTTCTCCCAAGAGCCAAGCAAGGGCTTGGGCATAGACTTTCATAGAGACGGGGAAACGGTTGGAAATACAATTTTTTATACTATGACAAAGGTAACCTGTAAAATGGCATCCCTCTTCACATTTCTCATTAGCCCTCTTTTGCCCATATTTATAACAGAAGGAGAGTTCTGAAATAAGTGTCCGAAGGTAGGCATTGGCATCTAAATCCAGCTCTAAACCCACCATTTGACGCTGGATAGCCCTTCTTTCTTCCTTAGAAATAGGCTTTAACCCCATTTTCTTTAAATATTTACCAAATTTTTCATAGACCTTTTCAACTCTTTCCATCTTAGTCTTATAAGGAAGCTTACTACTAAGCAATTTGTTTAATTCCTTCTCACACTTCTCATGTCTTAGAAGTTCATCCTTCTTGTAGAAGGAGCCAATAAGATAAGAAATATTAGCACCAGGATGCTTTGATTCCACCATCACATCAAATCTATCAAGCATTGGTGGAATGATGGTAAATGTGCCTAGGTCCTGGTAATTTGCGGTAGCAAAAAGGCAATATTCATAATTGGTAAACATCTCGTTTAAATATTCCCAATTGCCCCTGTCTACACCATCTAATATGATACTTTGTTTGGTCTCTGGTAGCCTATTTATCTCATCTACAATCTTTACTGGAAGTTGGACAAAGTTTGACCAAACCACAGACTCAACGCCCTTATTCAGGAGGCCAAGATTGGGGCGACCTACTATCTTCTCCTCTGTCTGCTCTGGATGACCCAGACGTGGTCTTACCTAAACCAGGCTCTCCAACAATGAGTTGTTTCCCCTGAAGGGTTGCGGTAAGTAAGCTAAATAACAGGGTAGCATTGTATTTTTCCCCACTTATCTCTAAATCAGGGCGGTAAAAATAAAGATGATCACTGATAAAATCATAGATGTTTTTTAAACCATTTTTCATCTCTTCACCTTAAACCCTTTTGCCTAACTTGTCAAAGAGCCCTCTCTAACTTGATTATATAGGAATTTCCTTTTTGGCCGCAGAT
>LJNA01000063.1 GCA_001304365.1 Syntrophobacter sp. DG_60
TTTTGCATCCCTTAGGTGATAGAGATTTTGTAAATAAAGTGTTAAAAGAATACCAGGGTCTGGCTGAAAGAAAAAAAGAATTTGTTCAGACCATGCCTTAGAGATATAGTAGATTAGATATATAAAATGGAGAAATTTGGCATACAAAGGGCCTTTTCTGAATCCATTAGATATGTCATGGGTGGAGCCACATGAGCACAGGCTGTCCTTTCTGCCACGGGGTGGCTAACCGGTTTTAGAGATAAAAACATTATAAAAGCAGCAACCGGGCTTGGTGGTGGTTTTGGCCATGAAGGTGATACATGCGGTTCCTTAATAGGCGGCATATTAGCTTTGGCTTTAAACGGAAATAAAGACACATATGGTGATTGCAAGAGATATTACTTAGAGTTTACTAATCGTTTTGGTACAAGTAAGTGTAGATATATTACCGGTGTAAGATTTAAAGAAGGGTATGATATAAGACGCTTTTTTATAAAGGGAATTATATGTCTAAGGGTTGTTTATACATCTATTGCCTCTGTGTTTAATATTATTCAGTCTCCTAAAAAAACTTCTGATTTTACCGGAAAAAGATTTGATTGTGCTAATGCAGTGCTTTTAGAAATTGGCTCTAAGACAGATATAGATATGAGTCCTTTGCTTAAAATTACACCAGGATTATCTGGAGGTTTAGCAGGTTGTGGTGATATATGCGGTGCCTTAGTAGGTGGGGCTTTGGCCTTGGGAATGGTCTATGGTAAAGAAATTGATAAAAAACGGCCATTTACCTTGATTAAAGCAGGTCTAGTAGCACTTAAAGAAGGAAGTGCCATCTTTGAAAAGGAGGAATTACATCCTTCTTTTACTGCCAGTTTCCGGGTTAGCTATCTATATAGGGCATTTGTTAATAAATTTGGTAGCGCAAATTGCTGTGATATCTTGCCCCAAGGACAAACAAACATTGAAGAAATTGAGCTATGTAAAGAGATTATTCATACAGTCAGTCAACGGACTAATGAACTTATAAGATGAACTTATAAGGTGATGTTTTTTATAAAGTACATGGCAGCCATAAACAGCTTGCTCTTTCCAGTGGTATATAAATTGTTTGGAGAAAGGGGCATTAAGGCCTGGCAACTGATTTTTTATCAAATAGGAATTGGTAGATCCTCTATTTTAAAGGAAGGATTAAAAATAGATGTAAATGATGCCAGAAGCTTAGGTCGGATATTCGATTATGACGATAGCCTTGCCCATGTAAAGGGAATTTGGGAAATGGAGAAAAAAGGTAAAGCCATAAAAGTAGTTAAAGTATGCCCTATAGCCTATATTTTGCGTCCTGAAACATGCCTTAATCTAATAGCAGCTTTAGAGGCAGGAACATTTTACCCACTAAATTCAAGAATAAAGGTACCGGATATTCCAAAGTTAATTTCTAGAGGTGATGACTGTTGCATTGGAACCATTGAACTACCTTATCTGGCTAAAGAAGTAGCCGATCAAATTTCACCTTATAGTACAGGAAAGCAGTATCCCCTGATAAATATCCCTGGTCTTAACAAAAGGCTTTTCTGCCAAACAATAAAGAGCTTTTTAAAGGCCGTTTTAAATTTTCTTAAACACGGCACAAAGCAGCAGATGTATTGGTATGAATTTTTTAAATACAAAGGATAGATAATCACTTCATGTTATAAGAGAGATGTCGGTCGTGGAAAATAGGTGCAGGAGATTAAAAATAGAAAGTATAAAAATTGTAATTAAGGTTTTTACGAAATTCTTCATAAAAATCTAATTCTATTTTTCTCTTAGCCTCTTTTTTTCTATTGTGTTCTTTAAATCCTCCCAAAGACCTGGCTGCTCAAGGGCTTTCATTTGAGGAAGCTTTTTCCTATTCTTGGCAAATAAGTCTGCATAATAATATAAATTTTGCTCTTCTTTAGCTAAAATTCCGTGTTTTAAAAAGACACTTTCCCTAGAACATGGACAAAGCTCTTCTAGTATATGTGGAGTTGGCTTGAAATATTCGTGCACCACTATATCAGCCACTATATTCAGGTCTTTATCTGTTAAGCCTTCTACCCTTCTTCTAAATAAATGTCCAAATCTGATGTGAGCGTATTGGTGCGTTAGGACAAAGGCCTTGTCCTCAACGGTCGAGAGATTTTTCCAGAAGTTTAAGTCTATATACATCAAGTATGCTTCATTTAGCTGGTCTGAAAAAGGAACTAGAGAATATTCACAATAGCCACTAGAAATAGTTTTGTCACCTCTGTCAAAAATAAAAACAAAACGGCGACTTAGAAAGTCAAAGAAATCTGCCTTGTACAATTCCTTAGCCTTTTTTGCCGCATCTTTTAACTCTTTCCAAAATTTTGGATATTTAGAGGCTGCAGCCCGAGGTGAAAAAGCTATGTCCCAAAATGCTATAATGCCTATCAACTTAATCATTTCTTTTTTTAGTTTAAATGCTCTCTTTCCTTTCATAATTATATCCAATTTTTTCCAATAGAAGAATATCTCCAGATATACCTAAACAATCATCTAGGTTGTTGAGGTCAGTGGGATAGATTACACCTAGTTTTATGCCCAATTTACTAGCTAATATCTTTTTTTCTTCTCAATATTTTTGGCTGCGAGCTTCAATAAAATGGATTCAGGAGGGGTATATTTTAAAGAGCGTAGAATCAGAATAAAATATAAAAAAAGGCTAAAGAATTGGTAAAAAAGGCTTGCTAAAAGGGTAGGGCAGTATTTTTTATTTTGAACTCAATGCTTCCATAGTTAGAATGAATGGGGGGCAGTTTCTCTTTTAGCACACCTTCTTTAAAATAGAAGATAACTTTACTTTCAGCTTCTTTATACTCCACATCGATTATAGGTTTCTGCTTTCCTATATTTATCCTCTTATACATGCCGCTGCCAATAGGGGGAACTATATTTGGATAATATATAGAGATTGCTTTAGCTGTGATTTTGAAGACATCCAAAGGAGATTCTTTTATATAGACAAAAAACTCAAACTCCTTATTCGATCGAACAACCTTTATCTTAAAATCTCCTAAACTAGCAACTAGGAGTTGAGAGTTCAATTCCTCTACTTCAACAATACCACTTTCTATTAGTCTTTCTATCAATGCTCTCATCTGCTTATCAATCCCTTCAAAAAGGGTGAAGATAAAATCTGTGAGTTCTTTAATCTTTTTCTTTGTTCGCCTTTGTTGAATGCTAATTAAGTCCTCATAAAACTCTCTGCGCTTTAGGCCTTCCTTGCTTCTTAATGCCTCTAATCTCTTTTTATTTAACGCTTTGTCCACTAATTTCTTAATACTTTTTCTCCTTCGGCAATAGCGCTAACTTCCTTTCTAATCAATCTTATTTAAATTTTTCCCTTGATTATAAATTCTTGATTAAATCTAATATTTGGTTGTGAACTCTTTTATTAGAAAATAAAAGGTCACCAGTCTCTACCTCCAAGGATTTCCTCTCTTTCTCGCCCCCTTCACAATAAAAAATATAACTTTTGCTGAGATCAGAAACCTCCGAACCCCCAATCCTTTTTTGATTGAAATAAGCTCCCTTTCCCTTCTCTGCCAAATAAAAATTCATTAATTACTGGAGCATAAATTGTTCCTAAAATCAACTCCTGTTTTTCCATTAGAGCAATACAAACAGAAAAAAGAGGATTCTGATTAGCAAAATTACCGGTGCCATCTAAGGAATCAATAATCCAAAGCCAATCAGAATTGGCCTTTTGAAAACAAGGACAAAGTGTTTCATGACCTATTATCATCTCAGACCTCAACCTTTACCTCAGTTACTTTTTGGGTGTTCAGAAATAACTGATTCTATTTTATTTGCAGAATTTCCTATTTTTTTGGATTTATCTCTTACTATACTACATTGACCCTTGACGGTTTGACTACCATAATCCTTCAAAGAACTTCCACTGCACATTTAACCTTAAAATTGCCGTAGTCTCCATCTATAAAAATGCCACATTTGCAACTAAGATAGCCCCTTTTTCTTAATTTTGCTTTTTTCTCCATAACTCCTAAACATACCTTCAAAAACGTCAAACTCACTTTTTACCTCTTGGTAAGACTTAAACATATCCTTACTGGTCCAGACACATCTATTGCCTTCCTTTGTCTTCACAAGTAAGCCCTGCCTGACCAGTTTGTTGCACCTCTTTTTCATTGCATTTTCTGTAATTTTGACCTTGAGCCAGTAAGCAAGCGTTTCTACAAGGTACTTTATGGTAACAGGCAAAACAGCCTGCTCAAGTATAAAATTCTTGATGCAGGAGTCTTGATCATAGCACCTTATAAATTCTCTACTGCCATATTTTACTGTTCGCTGTCTAATCATATTTGTGAGCTCTTTTTTTATTTTCCTCTACCACCTCCTTTACCTCGGCCTTTCCCTCTGCCTTGGCCTTTACCTTTTCCACCTCCCATGCCTCTACCTTTAGCTGTACCTCTTCCCTTTGGCATTTTATTTCTCCTTTCCCTGCAGTAAAAGCTACAGGATTAATTAAAAAAGAGGCATTTTTAAAGTAAAACTTTCTTACATATTATAAACACTTAGTAGAAGGATGGCAACCCCCCCCTCGCTTATGCTCCTAATTGGTCAATTTGGCATAGATAAACTGTCAGATGGCCTATTCTCGTTCGCAAGCCAGATGGAGAAAACTGAGTATGATGACATTGCCACCTTGGCAAGGAAGTTGCCTTTGACTGGGAAAGTCTAGCAAAAAAAATATTTGTAACTGAACCAGGATGGACTTATAATTTAATTATGAGAGTATTATTAGTGGTTCCACAAATAAGTCTGACTTTACCACCTTTAGGAGTAGGTTATATTGCAGCTAAACTCAAGGCATCAGGGCATATAGCTGACATATTGAATACTGCGGAGATGCCGGATGACAAATTTTTGGCATTTATTAATAATGGAGGATATAAGATTATTGGATTTACCTCCATGACCTTTTTGATGCCTGAAATATACCGTTTGGCCAGGATAATTAAGAAAGAGGTCCCTTCCTGTATCACCATTTGTGGAGGTGTCCATACCTCTGCCTTGCCAAGGCTAACGCTTGAGGAATGTCCCGATTTAGATTTGACCGTGTCTGGTGAAGGGGAAGAGGTGGTCCTTAATTTCCTACAAGCACTGAAAAAAGGGATCGATCTAGAATCAGTCAATGGGTTATGCTTTAGAAAAGGTAATCAGATTATTTCTGCGCCTCCGCAAGGATACCAGGATTTGGATACCCTTCCTTTCCCCATCCGTGAAATGGAAGGTGGGTTTAGAGAAGAGGATATTCCTTTGCGCATCAATATAGTGAGGGGCTGCCCCTATAAATGCATAACCTGTTCTTACCTTAAGGTCTCTGGTTCAAGTGTGAGGAGAAGGACAGTTAAAAGTGTGATTCAAGAGCTCAAATATCTTTCCCAGCGAGGTTATGACCAAGTTAGTTTCGGGGACTGTATGTTCACACAAGATGGGCGATGGCTCAAAGATTTTTGTGAAGCGCTTAAGCAAGCAAAACTTGAGGGGAAACTTAAATGGGAAGTTACTTCTGCACCCCATCTTCTAAATGAAGAAAAGATTAAACTGCTAGCCAAGTATGGCTGTAAAAGAGTGAATTTCTGGACCGTTGACTCAGGGAATGATACTATTCTCCGAAGAGCGAATAAGCCCTTTACTATTCCTCAACTACGGGAGGCGTGTGAACAGATTAAGAAATACGGCATGGAGACCTTTGCTGCCTTTCTATTTGGCTATCCCGGGGAAGATGCCAATTCCTGTAAAAAAACCCTAGAATTTGCCAAAGAGCTCAATTTAGACTCCTATTGGTTTGGAATTCCCAAGCCATTTCCCGGTTCAGAGCTTTATCAAATGGGGTTGGCTATGGGCAGGGAAATCACCGGAAACTGGAAACGATATTTCATGGACCCAGAAGAACCACCAGAGCTTCCTGTTATCGGATGCGACCTTGATCCCATGGAGCTCTTTAACTTTATGTCCACTGCCAGGCGCCAACTGCCCATTCGTTTCTAAAGGCATAGTGGCTGTGCTTGTGCCTCTTTCGTCTCTTGTAAAGTAATCAAGTTACTCAAGCCACAGATTTTCGCAGATACCCCCCCAATGAACAGGAGATAGCCAAATGGCCACTGGGAAATAAGGCTAAGAAAACATTTCTATTGGCTAGTGGTTATCTCCCATCACCTATATATTTTTTTAAAATCATGATAATCTGTGTTTATCTGCGGCCAAAAAGGAAATTCCTATATAATTAAATCAATTTTTTAAAATCAACGGGAGTAAAGGCACATCTAAATCCTACATCTCTCATAACAAAATAAGGTGGATCAGATTCTCTATATACGCAAGTAGTTTGTTCTTTAGGTCTATTAAATGAGGCCCCTCTATTAATTTTTTCTGTATCAGGAAGGCCAGTAAATCTCCCTCTTTCTGCCCAATCCTCTACCCATTCAAAAACATTTCCAACCATGTCAAAACATCCATATGGACTAACTCCTCTTGGATGTCTCCCAACATCTGTAGTATCATTGTATCCTGATTCTAAACTATTACATTTATCTTTTGAAAATTCATTTCCCCAAGGATAAAGTCTTCCATCTTCTCCACGTGCTGCCTTTTCCCATTCTTCACTTGTTGGGAGTCTTTTTCCTATCCAAGAACAAAAATAAAAAGCGTCATCCCAAGGCACATTTACCACAGGATGATTTGGTCTGGTTTCTACAAACTTTCTAAAAAACTCTAAATATTTGGTATACTCTTCTTTTTTTTCTTTTACAGATTTTTCCATATTTTCTAAAAATTTTAAAAAATCAGCATTTGTTACTGGAAATTTATCAATATAAAAATCATAGCCAATCAGTTCTCTTTCCCTGCCAACGCCAAAGAGAAAATAGCCATGAGGAATTAAAACCATTGGGTTTCCTAGTTTATCATATATCTCCTTTTTCAGCATTGTATCAATGTGCATCTTTCCGCTCCATAGTGGTTTGGGTCGCTTCACCCCCGGAAATCCTTTTAAGGCGGTTTGCCACCCAACAGGCTTCATTTTCAAAACCGACCTTTTTGTAAAAGTCAAGAAGCTTGCGATAACGGTCCACCACATCGAATCCAATGCCGAATTGAAGCTTGCGGAAACAGACCGGGCAGAGGTGCATCGGCCTGGAGTCACTTTCTTTCAGATGGTTGGAACCATTTACCACACATTTAAAGTATATGCAGTGTTCCAGGCCGAACATGTGGGCCATTTCATGGACTAGGACTTTGCAGCTTCGCCGTAATAAGATCTCTTGATAGTCCTTTTTCCGCTCCTGGCCGTAAAACGCCGGGTCATAACGGGCAAAGCTGAAGACGCCAACACGCTTACGAAGGGAAGCTTGCCCGAAGACGAAATTCCACGAAGGATCGGGGTAAAGATCCTCCATGGTAATTGCCAGGACGCAGAATGCGTCAGCAGGAAGTTTCCTTATAAGAAGAGCTAATACATCGCCGGTTAAGACTTGCCGATTCCTAGTATAAGGATTGATCCGGGTTGTAAAAGTACGGTGGCTGATAGTCAGAGGAGGAAGGACCTCCACATCCATAGCGAAATAACAAGCGGCATACTCCTTCAGCTTTTTCACCGAAGGGCTCTTATCCTCTGGAAATTTCCCTAAGGGTTGCAAGTAGATTTTGTTTTGGATTTGGTTCGGCCGGTTCGGCTTCGACTTTACAAAATCGTCAAAGGTCTGACCGGGTTCCGGATGTACCGCCAACCAGTCTCCGGGTTTGGGAACCGGTATTGGCTCAAAGTCATCGCTGAGATCCAAGGCCCGCCGGAGGGTTTCCGGAAGTCCCTTGGTGGATCCGATGGCCCGAATCTTCTCAGCGGGTCCGGGTAGTTTGAATCCCATAGCCGAATAAAGAGATAAAGTCAAAAAAAGGGGAATTAGAAAAAGGATTCGCTTCATGCTGCCTATATGACATTGGTTTGTTGGTTACATCCTATTTAGTGACTGCCTTAACTCGTTCATATCCGAGATAGTTGGGATATCTCTCCAATTTAAGGGTATATCCATGTTTAGGAAATAATAAAATTTGCCACAGATTTTCGCCGATGCCTGAAGAAAATATTTTTATATTTAAAATCCTGACAATCTGTGTTTATCTGTGCCAT
>LJNA01000064.1 GCA_001304365.1 Syntrophobacter sp. DG_60
ACGTTCATGTAAGACGTTTCGTCGAATCAATTATCCATCGCTCTGATTTCACGGATAAGGAACTTGTAACCGTACTTGAAAAAGTAGCGAAGCAACTGGGCTTGAAGGCATACGAGTTGGACTGGAGAATCTGGGAGTATCAGAGGAAAACTGGATAACTTCCCCGAGTCAATATGGGGCATTGGAAGGATAGCAAAATGATATTATTGTTAGGCTATTCGGTTATTATTGTTGACATTACAATATAGCAGGAGAGCTCATGGCTGTTTTAAATTTTACTCTTGATGAAGCAATCACCATTTTAAAGCAAAACAAAAATCTCCTGAAACAAAAAAAAGGAGTGGACTTGGTTGGCAATCAAGTAAAAATTGACGTATGAGTGTACTTTATAACTTTTGATGGCTGTCTTAGCTTTAATTCGTTTTCTCAGGGTAGGGTCTATTTGGACATAAATGCAAAATGGCCGAAAAGACTTATTCTCAAGAAGATTTTAGGCTCAAAGCTGCGAAAATGGTGTCAAGTGAATGGTGAAATGGCTGTGTGTGATGCAAATGGGTGGCTGAGACAAAAATTTAAAGGTGTGCAAATTCGGAATATGGAAGTTTCTGGCAATAAAATTACAATCACAATATAAATAGTTTATAGATAATATGCACATTCCAAGTCGTGAGGAATTTCATAAAGGCTGTGAGGAATTTGAAAAACATGAGAAGCGTGATGCTGTGTACAAAGTAGCAACTTTCCTCGTATCCCATTTTTGGGGTAAACCTTCAGATATGGCAGATGGATTAGGTGTATTGTTGTTAACATAGAATCAGGCATTTTATAGATATGGGGCTTTCGATTTCGATAAACTTGAAAAATGGGAAAGGAGGCTAATCATGGAGAATGAAAAAAGAGAGGGAATCTTTAAGAGTAGGATGCAGGAACTTTTTAAACTTCTGGATGAAAAAGTAATTATAAAATCGCCTGAACCCTTACGTTCATCGGTAAGGAAGGAAATGAAGGAACTTCTGGAGGTAGCCGTGAAAACAAGAGCCCCAAGATTTGCAATTGTAGGGCGCCGGGGAGCAGGAAAATCGAGTTTGATAAATGCGATCTTTGGCAATAAAGTTGCAGAAGTAGGTTCTGTTAAGGGTACGACAAAAATAGGAAAATGGTATCCGTACGAAGGTGAAAAAGGAAAGATGTCAATCTTAGATACGAGAGGGTTTGGTGAGGGCTTTGTTCCAGATGAAAAAGCCCAAAAGAAATCAGCTGAGGAAAAAGTAAAAGCCGCCATTGATCATAAATGCCCGGACGCACTTCTATTTTTGTGCAAAGCGAAGGAAGTTGATGCTCGCATTGATGAAGATCTAAAAAGTTTGTCCGAGATAAAGTCTTATGTCTAGAAGAAACATACCTACAATGTTCCTGTTGTAGGGGTAATAACCCAGGTAGATGAGCTCGATCCTCCAGACGTAGTTGATCCCCCCTATGAAGATGCAGAAAAACAGAAAAACATAGCCGCTGCTAAAGCACTGCTATCCCAAAAAATGGAAACTCTGTTTAAGGATGTGGTAGAAGTGATACCAACCAGTGCTTACATTCGTTTTAGCAACGGTAAGATTGCTTATGACAGAAGGTGGAATATTGATAAGCTTGTTGAATATCTGATCGAACGCCTGCCACGAAGTGCTCAAATGGAATTGGCAAGAATCGCAAGAGTCAAATCGGTACAGAAAAAGATGGCAAGGATTTTAATTCGTAGTGCTGCAGGAATTGCAGGAGCAGTTGGAACAACCCCAATCCCGGTTGCGGATCTACCCGTTATAACGAGTATCCAAATCGGTATGATAATCGGGATTGGATATATATCAGGAAGGGAGATGAATAAGAAGGCTGCGGTTGAATTTATGACTTCTATGGGACTAAATGTTGGTTTAGGTTTTGCGCTCAGGGAATTAGCACGTGCACTTGTTAAACTCATCCCAGTTGCAGGCAATGCCGTTTCCGGTACAGTGGCCGTTGCAGCTACTTGGGGCATCGGTAAGGCAGCAACAGCTTACTTTATTGACAAGAAAAGCCCTAACGAAGCAAAACAAATATACGAAGGAGAAAGGAAGAAAAGACAAAAGGAAGAATAGGATATTAATGCACTGGCCAAACGACATATAAGACGGTCTAAAAGATTTCGCTTCGCTCTGTCCAAATTCTGCTTCGCTGAGTTTCTTTCACACCGGAGACGTTAGACGCTGACCATTACTCCACTTTTTAGTCAAAGATACAGTAATCACCAATGTAACATTCATAGATAAAACCAAGCATTTCCCTTAGAAGCCTAAAAGAATCTCCACAGCCCCATATTGGCAAAATTAGACAGGTTGACGGCTAAGACGATACAGGTCTGCTCCTTTGGTTTTTTTCTCTTATCATCTTTTCAACAAAAAAGAAATCCATCCAATAACAATGCCTATAAATAGAGCCGAAAAGACGACAACAGCCCTACTAGTTTTTAAAGACCAGAACAGAAATTGAATTTTTACTACTTCATAATTCTGTGCTGCAAAAATAACTAAAAGCAGCAATAATATTAATATGATAACCCATTTCCAGTTCATCTACATCCTCCCTGTCATCTTAGAAGTATGGTAGTAAAGATTAAGGAATAGGTCAACTAGACCAAGGGGCAAAAAAAGCTTTTTGCGTTTTCCCGTAAGCCCCAAAACCATCTCCACAGCTTCATGTTGCCAAAATTAGAAGAAGGTCAAAATATCAAAAATAGTGGGGTTACCACCTTTACCCCCATATTATTATGATAGCTTCGGCCAATTTTCAATTTTTTCAATTGCAATCACTTCATGGGCAAGGTCTTGCTTCCTTCACCACTCGTTTAATTAAAAAAGGCAGAAAATATTATTCAATATACAGTATTTTGGCCAAAAAAAAGACACTATTAGCAAGGAAATATTGGCGATCCATACAGTAGGTTATACAAAAAAACAGATATCTTGCTGTGGGAAAGTGAGAAGAGGCGGCTTCCTTCCTTTTTGGTGGCAACTACCCTTCTGACGGCCAAAACGGGCTTAAAAGGATCACTAAGTCGTCATCTTTTACCTTTTTAACGATTTCTAGGGATTGACAATCAAAAATTCTTTTGTTAAGAGGAACGGCTTTGTTTTGTATAAATATTGATGGGAAGGCAGCGATTTGTGTTCATGCATTTATTATTATGCTGAGAATAACTTAAAGGAGAAATAAGAATGAATAACATCTCATTATTTAGTCCAGAAATATTTACTTTGATTATTCTACCACTTCTCATATTTTTTGCTCGGATCTGTGACGTTACGATGGGGACAATACGCATCATTTTTGTTTCTAGAGGCAAGAAATTCTTTGCCCCGTTGCTTGGTTTTTTTGAAATATTGATTTGGCTTCTTGCCATCGGACAAATTATGCAAAATTTAACCAATGTTGCCTGTTATGTTGCTTATGCTGGTGGTTATGCTACAGGAACTTTTGTTGGGATGTATGTAGAGGAGAAATTGGCAATGGGTGTATTACTTATTCGGACTATTACCAGAAAAGATGCATCTGAGCTAATAAAATTCCTGAGAGCTGCAAATTATGGAGTTACAAGTGTAGATGCTCAAGGTGTTACTGGAAAAGTAAATGTCATTTTCACTATTGTAAAACGCAGTGAGCTAGAACATGTCGTTGAAATCATTAAAAGATTTAATCCGAAAGCATTTTACTCAATAGAAGATGTTAGATTTGCAACGAATGGGGTATTCCCACTGAGAAAACATCCTAATACAAGAAAATATTTGAGATTATTTAGAATGCGCCGAAAAGAAAAGTGATTAGTTTTCACCTCTCACACTTGACACCAAATATAGTATATGTTAACAAGCACACTTATTTTTTAGGAGGGTTTGGATAAAGTTTAAAGAAGTAGTGAATTGGTTTAGGTATCACAACTTGGTATGGAGAGATAAGGTTAAACACCTAAAGAGGATTTTTATAGCTTGTAATAATAGTTTGTTATATCTTGCTAATAATAAGGAGGTTTTATGGAAGAAATAAAACGAATTGCTCTTGTAGCACATGATAATCGTAAGAAAGATTTAATTGAATGGGTTGAGTGGAACTGGGATATTCTGTTATCTCATGAGCTAGTTTGTACTGGCACGACAGGCAAATTAGTAGAGAAGGCTTTAAAAAGTAAAATAGGAAAAGACCAAACTCTTAAATATGACACCCTTAAATTAAAATCTGGACCATTGGGAGGGGATCAACAGCTGGGTGCAATGATTTCCGAAGGAAAAATCGATGTTATAATATTCTTTTGGGATCCTATGGAACCACATCCACATGATGTAGATGTTAAGGCTTTACTAAGAATTTCTGTTGTCTATAACGTTCCGACTGCATGTAATAGAGCAACAGCGGATTTCATCATTTCTTCACCCTTACTTAGGGGAAAATACATCCCAATAATTAAGGACTATAGTGAACATATACATAGGCGAGTAAATCTATAGTAATTCAAATTATTTTTTAGAAACATGATTTATCCCCTTGCTGTCCAAACTATGCTGAATAAGACAAATAGGGTAATTAAACAATAACTATCTCCCTAAGCCTAAAACAACCTCCAAGCCTCATATTGGCAAAATTAGGCAGGGTTGAGACGTGAGATGATAAATATAATCATCTAGTATTTTATCCTTATTAAAATAGTTAACTAGAAGCCGATTAGTTCAGACCTAATTAAGTATCCGATACTTTGAGGATATTAAATCTCAAACTCCTCAGGCTCAGGAACCAGATGTTTCGCCAATTATCTAGCTTTTCCTTGAGGGCATTAATTTGAGCCAATGCCCATCGCTTGGTTTTAAGCAATTTTTTTAAAGTTGCCTTTAAATTGGGCTTACCTCTAGTTTCTAATTATGTAATTCAAGGGCAATTGAAAAGGATTTGAAGAGGTGGTTAAAATAAAACCAAAAGGAGGTAGGTTATGGCTAGAAAAAAGATACTTATGTTAGTGGGAGATTTTGTCGAGGATTATGAGGCAATGGTGCCCTTTCAGATGTTGACCATGGTAGGGCATAAGGTTGATACAGTCTGCCCTGGCAAGAAAGCTGGGGAGAAGGTAAAGACAGCTATCCATGACTTTGAGGGAGATCAAACCTACAGTGAGAAACTTGGCCACAATTTTCTGATCACCGCTACCTTTGAGGGTATTAACCCTGAAGACTACGATGGTTTAGTGATTCCAGGAGGAAGAGCACCAGAATATATCCGTCTGAATGAAAAGGTGCTTTCTATCGTCCGTCACTTTATGGAAAAGAACAAGCCTATTGCTTCGATTTGTCATGGTCAGCAAGTATTGGCTGCCGCAGGTGTCCTTAAGGGAAAGCTTTGCACCGCCTATCCAGCTATTAAGCCTGAGGTCATTCAAGCCGGAGCTGGGTGGGGAGAGGTAAATGAAACCTACTCCAATGCCTATGTTGATGGAAGTTTGGTAACAGCCGCCGCTTGGCCTGGTCACCCAGAGTGGATGTGTAAGTTCTTGGAACTGCTTGGTACAAAAATTGAGCCTTAAAGCAGTTATGCAAAAAGATATTTTTTAAATAAGGACAAAGACTTTGATTTAAGCCACAGATTTACACAGATAAACACAGATTGTCAGGATTTTAAATATAAAAATATTATCACTATTCCTTTAAGAAATAAGCTTTGTAATCTCCCTTATATACTCAGGAAAATAATAACTGATTTTACTGATATTAAACTCTCTAAGAATCGATTCTTTAGATTCTCTTTCAAGGAGAAACTCAAATGACTTATTCACAAACTCTTCAGGAGAACAAGCTCCTTTAGATAAGCTTTCATAAAATTCCCTATTCACTGTTACTTTATGCTCAGTCTTGGTTCCCTTGTCCTCCACTTCAACTAAAAATACCCATTTATCCTGATCTTCATTTAAAATTTTTATACCAATTCTTGCCATAAATTTACCTCCTGTCCAAATTAAGCTAATTTTTAGTAATCTTACTTAGTGTTTTTCTACCTCTATTTTCATATAGATATCCATCTGAAAAAAGTTAGCTCTCTTAAAAGCACTTTTGGCTACGAGATCCTTGATTTTGGTTTGATACTCTTGGGCGGTAAATCCATGGATACGCAAGATCTTTTGCAAAAGGAAATAGGGCGGAAAGATTCCCCATTTCCTTGTGATTCCCCTTTTAAGATCTTCTAAGGTAGCCTCTGCATAGCCATCGTATATCCATGCATTTCCACCAGGTCTAAGGCACCTATAAATCTCATTTAACACTTTGAGAGGGGTTTTCCAGTGGTGAAGTGATCCTGTGCTAACTATCATATTAAATGTGTTATCTTCAAATTCTAGATGATTGGCATCCATTACCTTAAATTCAACATTGGTGAAACCCCTCTTATTACGGTTAGCTATCTCAATCATCTTTTTGCTTATATCAATTCCAATTATTCTAAGGTTTGCCTCCTTCTTTGCTATTGCTACAGGCAAAAAGCCAGGGCCAGTACCAATATCCAGTATCAGCCCTTCCTTTATCTCAATCTCTTCTGCGATCCTCTCTAATCTCTCTTGAAAGACTTTAGCTACAACCTTGCTATAAAAGATAGCCCCAATAGTTGGGATCTCTTCAGGAAATACATCTTTTAAAAACATAATTTTATGTTAACTCATCACTTAGCTTTTTAGCCCTTTCTTTTGACTTTTCTATCAACCACTCTAGGTCTGGTCTTTCTCTCTCCATGTTATCAAGCCTTTCTAAATATTGCTCAAAATTCCTTTCTTTATCCAGGTGGACAAGGTTGTCAACATGGCAAATGACTTTTTCCTCTAAGCTAACAGGTAAATAATCCTTTTCTGGCAGGCCTAGCCTTTTTGCCTCCTCTTTTGTAAGACCCGCACCAAAGTGCCTTTCTGCAATAAGCACTATCTTTTCAGGAAAACCTTCCTTTCTTAAGATCTCAGCACCTTCTATAAAGTGTTTAAAGGGATCATCCGTCACAGCCCACCCTATATCATGCAATAGGGCACCAATTTTCACTGCTTCTATATCAATGCCCCTGATCCGTTTAGAAATCTTTAATGCAACTTCCATAACCTTTATAGAGTGTCTTCTAATCTTTTCTTTCAAGTGATATTTCCCCCAAATTTTAAAAACATTTTCAGGAATATCTAGTTTCTGCATTTAGTTAAGCCAAAGGTCTATTTTCCACTTTCTAAATATTAAAAAAAAGCAGAATTCAAATCTACTTTTTTATTTTTGTTCCAGAACATATAAAGGAATTTTGCTTCATTTTAATCCATTCGCCTTCTTCAATACCGATTAAATTGCCACATTGGCACCTAACCATATTTCCATTTCTAACACTATAATCTTTCCTTATTCGATCCTTCCAGCAGCGCCAAACCCGTCCTTTTCCAATCTTTAAGTACTTAAAAATTTTTCTCTTACATTTGGCGCATTTTATTGTTATCATTCATTCAATCATTCATCTTTATCAGAAATCTTTTAGAGTTCATTTTACTTTAATGAAGGAGTTTCGTAAAAGGGTTTACACATTAAGAAATTTCCTGTGTGATTTGGCGATGTTAATCTTTCATAGCCATGATTTTCTAAAAACTGCCCAGAAAAAGCAGATTAGCAGTGCCTTCCGTGAAAAGATAATGGTAGCTGTTAGCAATGTGCTTGGCTGTAAATACTGTTCATGGCTTCATACCGAAATGGCACTTAGAGAAGGAGTAGATGGAAAGGAGATTAAGAAGATACTGGCATGGGAAATCGGTGATTTTCCCGAAAATGAGGCTATTGCCCTTGCTTTCGCTCAGCACTATAGCGAAAGCTATGGAAGGCCAAAAGGGGCGTTGCAGAAAAGATTCTTTGACTACTACGGTGAGGAGATGGCAAAGGATATCTTAAACTATATTCGGGCCATATACTGGGGAAACCTGGCAGGCAATACAGTTGAGGCCTTCATTTATCGTTTAAG
>LJNA01000065.1 GCA_001304365.1 Syntrophobacter sp. DG_60
ATTTAAGGCAGGAAGTAACCCCAATTTCACCATAAGTTGAAAGCCATTACAAACACCTAAAATCAGCTTTCCATCATTGATAAACCGCAAAAGTTGTTCAAATAGGGATTCTCCTGTATTCTTCACCTTGGCATAATACCAGCGGTTGGCCGCTGCCTTTGCTGCCCCCAAATCATCACCATCTAAAAATCCCCCTGGAAAATTGAGAAAATGATAATCATCTAGGCGTTTTTCTCCATAAATTAATTCACTTATGTGCACAATATCTACATCTGCCCCTGCCAGCTTACAGGCATAGGCCGTTTCTACTTCACAATTTGTACCATAACCTGAAATAACAATACTACGAACCCTCTTCTCCATGGTTTTTATCTAAATTAGGACATTTTCTTCTTATTTGCAATAAATATTATTTATAACCTAAACAATTTTGGGTTGAAAATTGTGTAAATATTTAATAAAAAAATGTATTGTTTTTTAAGTGAAATCTAGGGAATTGGGCGATTGTTAAAGTAGAATGGATTTAAAATTAAAATGTTAAATATGGTATGGAATTATGAGTATAGCAAATAAAAAACAATAGGTGACTGCGGGAAGTAGCAGATGGGGTCTTAAGCCATGATGGAAAAGCAGCACATAATCAGAAATAAAAAGGTTTATCTGGTTTTAGCAGCTATTATTGGCTTTGTCTTTTTCTACTTTCTCTTTATCAAACCGGGAGAGAAAGTGGAGGTCTATTTCAGCCCTTTTGGAGGTATCCAGGATTTGATTATCAGTAAAATTGATAGTGCCCAGAGCAAAATCGATGTGGCCATGTATGCCTTTACTAATGAGGAATTAGCCTTTGCTTTAGTAAGAGCTAATAATCGAGGGGTTGAAACCAGGGTTATTTTGGATGGAAAGTTTATAGAGAATGAGTTTTCTAAAGATGAGTTTCTACACGACAGAGGGATTAAGCTTAAAGTAGACGTTGATCATATACCAGGGACTGAAATAGACTATGGTAGAATGCACCACAAATTCGCTATTATTGATGATAAGGTTGTAATTACTGGCTCGTACAATTGGACGTCATCTGCAGAAAAGAACAATTATGAAAATCTCCTGATTTTTCCAGACTCTCGAGCTCTGGTAAGGATATATGAAAAAGAATTTGAAAAACTCTGGAAAAAGGGGATTCATTATAGACATATCAAAGAAGATAGCTTTGATTTCCCCATCATTTCAGCACTGGATCTAGAAAATCTGAAAGAGCATGAGAGAAGAATGATTAAAGTCCGTGGAACCGTTAATAACGTTTATCTCTCTGAAAGAAGCAACACATATTTTTTGCACTTTGGATCTGATCGTCCATATTTTAGTGCAGTCATTTTCAGTTCTGTAGCAGAAAGATTTCTTGATCAGGGATTAGATCCAAGAAATTATGAGGGCAGAAAGATTGAAATTTTAGGCCAAGTTATTGACCACCCTAAATATGGATTGGAAATGATTTTGAAGGACCCATCACAAATAATGTTTATAACAGAGAAGTAAAAAGTCTGAAGGCTCAAAGGTGAAGTGGAAATGTTATTAAGGAGGTAGAAAAAGACCTCTATGAGTAAGAAGGCTGTCTTGGCCTGAAAGAACTGGAGTGTCCATTCCTGAGCAAGCTTTCTATTTCCTGCAAAGACAATATTCAATCCTGGATGAAGAGCACAGAGTTCAACAATCGCTTTTTGAGGCAAATGAGGGCGTATAAAACCTTAATTTCTTTGTGCTTAGAAAGTCTGAATAGTTTGCCTCTATGACAAGGGCAGCATGAATATATGTCTCAAGTTCACCAAGTTGCTGATGAAAAGAAGGGATAACCGTCTTTATTAGGCCTCTTTCTTAATAGAGGGTCAAGCAGAGAATGAATAAATCTTTGTAAGATGTGATTATGGGATTTAGGGGGTGTTAAAGGAGTTTCTGCACTAAGATTTATTTCTACTCTCATCTTTGGCTGTTCAGCTCAAAACAGCTAGATATCTACTACAGACATTGCTCTTGGAAAACTGTGTACAAAATTCTGGACATCCAGGTAAGTGTTCAAATTTGCATTTTTAGGAAAGAGTTATTAAAATCTATTTTAAGATGGAAAATTATTATAATCAAAAGGATTACTACGATATATTGGGGGTGGCCCCTAATGCTACTGAAGAGGAGATTAAAAGGGCCTACCGCAGACTTGCCTTCCAATTTCACCCTGATAAAAATCCAGGCAATAGATGGGCAGAAGAGAAATTTAGGGAAATAACAGAGGCATATGGGGTCCTTATAGATAGAGAAAAGAGGCAAGGGTATGACCAGGCAAGGCAATTTGGCTTTGATCGAGGATATGCAAGGCAGTTCAGACAAGAGGAAATCTTTAGGGATATCTTTAATAATCCTTATTTTAATGAGATTTTTAGAGATTTGGCCAGGGAGTTTCAGAGGTCTGGCCTTAGATTTGATGATAGATTCTTTAATAGGATATTTTTTGGTGGTAGAGGATTCCTTTTTGGTGGTATATTCTTTGGCTCCTTTCCTATAAGATTTAAAAGCCGCAGTTTTGAAAAAGGGGAAACACCTTTTAAGATTGAAAAAACAAAGGGTGTTTTACAAAGAATGGGCAATAGAATTAGTAGTTATCTTCAAAATAGGCTAAAGAGTTTACCTCAAAAAGATTATTTAACCTATAATATCACTATATCTCCTGAAGAAGCCCGATCTGGGGTAGAGACAACAATAGCTTATCCATTAGGGGAAAAGACCGAAAGGCTCATAGTAAAAATTCCAGCCGGGGTTGAAGAGGGAACAAAACTTAGGCTTAGAGGAAAAGGGAGGGGTGGTGGAGACCTCTATCTTAGAATCAAGATAAGGAGGTAACTATGGTATTTGATGAATTTAATGATGTATTTGATTTGAGGTTTGGCCCTTTTCACATGGGTGTCTTCTCCCGCCCCTTTAAGGTCTCCTATTCTAGGACATCAGAAAACCACATTATCAAATTAAAATTAAGGGAAGGTATTGAAAAGAAAGACATAAAGGTGCGCCTTTTAGAAGGTGGAATCTTAGAGATTGAGTGGCCAAGAAAGAAAAAGGGAGAAGAGATTCCAATAGATTAATGTATAAAGTAGGCGTCTTGACTATCAGTGATAAGGGAGCTCAAGGTAAAAGAGAGGATAAGAGTGGAAAGCTTATGTCTGATTTACTTAAAGAAGCTGGCTTTAATATAGCAATTTATGCAGTTGTGCCAGACGAAGAATTCACAATTAGTCAGACATTGATAAAGTGGGTCAACAAAGGTGTGGACTTGATCCTTACTACAGGGGGTACAGGGCTGTCACCTAAAGACCTAACACCTGAGGCTACACAAAAGGTGATTGAAAAACAGGTACCAGGTATAGCAGAGGCCCTAAGGCAGGAAGGATTAAAGAAAACGCCTCATGCCATGCTTTCCAGGGGGATGGCTGGGATTAGAAAAGAGACCTTAATCATCAATTTACCTGGGAGTCCTAAGGCAGTAAAAGAAGGCCTGGAGGTATTAATCCCTGCCCTGCCCCATGCTTTGGCCAAGATAAAAGGAGATACCACTGAGTGCGGAACATGAAACTAGCGAAACCACCTTCTTTTAGTGGGTTTTTCTTTCTCTCTTTTTAGCCTCATGGCAAACTGACTTATTTTTTGAAAATAGGCCTCCCCGGTACGGAGCAAGATATTGCTATGACCAGAGCCAAGTGCCAGAGCAAGTTCCTTACTTCTAGCCGCACAGTTGCATAAAAGAATATCGGCATCTCTTAAGGGAATGATGTCATCGTGTGGGCCATGAATAATCAAGGTTGGCTTCCCTATTACCTTGATCTTTCCAAAGTTTACAAATCCATCTGCCTCAGTAATACCTAAGGCCTCAGTAGGCACACCTAGGCAATTAAGCCAGGGCACTGTCCTGGCAAACGCACTTTCAAGGATCAGCCCTGAAATCTTATCTTGGTGGGTAGAAGCTATTTCTAGAGCCGAGGCACTTCCAAGTTCTCTACCCATAACAATAAATGGCCCTGTCCGATTTTTCTCATTTAACCAGCCATATACCTCTTTTAAAATGGCATGAGCATCTGATAGTAAACAAGTAGCAGTAGGCTTCCCCTCACTTTGCCCATACCCCCGGTAATCTACTACAAGGAAGCTCAGACTATAGCGGTTGTAAGCAAGACCAATATCATTATAATCACTTACAATCTCATCTCTGCCGTGGAAAAAGAGGATATGTGGGTAAAGGGGTTCACCAAGAAAAAACCGTGCCCCAATCTGCACTCCCTCTTCCACAGGAATAAAATGGTCTATAGCACCCTGGGGGCAACTTGGCTGATGATCTTTGCGAGAATGAAATAGGCGTTCCAGCACTTGAGGCTGATCCAATGCAGAAACATTGCGACCTGATATCATAAACTTTTTATAGCCTGCATGCGTCTAGGAGTCAACACTCTAATCAATATATCTTTTCTTCACATCTTCAGGATATTCCAACTTAAAAAGGGGGCCTTTAACCTCTATATTTTGATTTATTGTCAAATATGTCAATTCTATTTTAATTCCACGTAAATTGATTTTTAAAAGTTCTGGTTGACCATTTTTGTAAACAAACCGGGCTTCAAAAATCCTCCTTTTCTCTTGATTTTTTATTCTTATTTTTTTAATCTTCAGGGTATCCTTTCCTAGCCATAATTCTTCTAAAGTAGGATAATTAAACGATTTTATATAATAGGCATCTTTTTTATCACCAGCATAAACAACATGCTCAGTATAAATTGGCCACATCTGTTGCCCCAATAAATAAATCCAATCTCTCAAGTTTATAGGAAGCTTCTCCGTATTGCCCAAATAAACCTCACCTTTTGGATAAATAAGCAGAGCGAACCTATCTTCGGCAATGGTTAAAGAGAATAAAGGCCCCAATGGGTTAATAATATCTGCCCGAAGTTTAGATGGCGTTGTGGCAATTAAATAAAGATCCCCGAAAAATCCATATCCAAAACCGCTAACCTTCATTTTGCCTTTAATGGATAAGGTCTTGATAGCAGCTATCTGTTGAGATGTGGAATAACAAATAGGCTCTACCCATAATGGTTTAGGCCTAGACAAACAGGCAGAAAGTAAGAGAATAAATAAGAGAATAAAAAGGATGAAATACTTATTTAGATGGCACATTCTTCAGTCGTTGACGCAAATTCCTAATTTTGATAAGGAGAGGATCATCATCTTTAGGATTAAGTTTAATAGCCCTTTCATAAGAACTCAGGGCCTTTTTTAAAAGACCATTTTCTAGATAGGCATCCCCTAGGTGTTCAGTAATTATAGGGTCTTTTGGCACTAATTTATGAGCCTCCTCAAGGGTCTTTAAGGCCTCTTTGTATCTTTTTTGCTTGAAATAAACCCAACCTAAACTATCGATGATATATCCATCTTCAGGTTTATATTTAAGGGCCTCTTTAATAAGGGATTCAGCCTCATCTAAATTCTTTCCTTGCTCTGCGTATGTATAGCCAATGTAGTTAAGAGCATCAGCATCTTGGGAATCTATGGCTAATACTTCATGCATTTGTTTAATACATTGTTCTTTATTCCCAATTTCATCATAAATTATCCCCAAATGGAAGTGTATGTCCTTATTATCAGGTTCAATTGACAGGGCATCTTTTAATAGGGCCTCTGCCTTAGGATAGGATTTTTCTTCTCCCAAAATGGAGGCTAGGGCAAGATAAAGGGGAACAGCCCTTGGTTTATCCCTTAAGGTGTCTTCTAGAAGGTTAATAGCCTGCTCTGTATTCCCTGTTTTCTTGAGTAAATAAGCACGATAGATAACAGCATCGATATAGGCATTTGAAAGAGGTTTAATCTGAGTTAAAATTTTAACTGCACTATCCTCATCACCTGCCTCTCCATAGGCATAGCCCAAATAATACTTAATGCTATCTCGCTGGGGGTTAGTTTCAACTAAATTTTTAAATTCCTCAATGGCCAAATGGTATTGTTTTTGCTCTAACCAAAAGATTCCAATCCTTAATCTACCTTCTGGATAGACTGCCTCAAGTTGTTTAATTTGGTTTTGAGCGTCTTTTAATCTACCTTGTTTTAAATAAATTTTGACTAGTTCCAAGCAGGCATCTAAGTTTCTTGGGTTTTCAGACAATATGTATTGATACACCTCTTCTTCCTGTTTGACCTTTCCCCACTGTTTGTAAAGCATTGCCAAAGATATAGAGGCATCTTCAAAGTGGGGATTGATTTTAAGCGATTTTTTAAAGACATTTTCAGCATCTTCATATTTTTTCTGTTTTAAATACACATTTCCCAAGTAATAATATGCTAGATGGGACTCAGGATTGAGTCTTAAAAACTCTTTAAAATATTGGATAGCAGCATGATATTGTTTTGTTTCAAAGAAGAGATTTGCCAAATAAAACATGGCCTCTTTATGGTTTTTATCTATAGCTAGTATGTTCTCACACTCTTTTATAGCCTCATTATAAAGATGTTTATTAATATAAACCCATACCAAGAGAAGTTTTATCTCAATAGATTGTGGTTCAAGATTAGACGCCTTTTCCAGCCAAGCCTTGGCCTTCTCAATCTCTCCCGTTTGTAAGTAAAGTCGAGCTACGGCCAGCATGACTTTTACTGCATGAGGGTCGTATTTTAAGGCCTTCTGGTAGTAGTGAATTGCCTCACCGGCTAGTCCTCTGTGGAAAGACCTCTCGGCCTTAATAAAGTAATAATAAGCCAATGCCTTTTCAGAAATTTCACACCATGCTTGAGAAGTGGTAAAAAGACATAAAAAAATTAGGATAGATATCTTTGTTCTCATTTGTAAACCATAAGTGCCTCTTTATAATCAGGCCATTCTTTTTGCAAATACCCTTTTAACTTTTTCATTAATCTTACTTCAATTTGCCTAATCCTTTCTCTAGAGATATTATACTTTTCGCCTATAGCCTTAAGGGTAATGGGCTCTTCGGCCAAAAGGCGCAATTCTAAAATATCCCGTTCCCTATCAGTGAGCCCCTTTTTAAATTCATCCAACTTCTTTCTTAAAACCATCTTTACCTCAGAATCTGCGAAAGACTCCTCAGGAGAGAGCTCCTTTGAAGGCAGTATCTCTTGAAGATTATCTTCAATATCTGGGCTTAAAGAAGCATCTAAAGATACCTCACCCATACCCATCCTCTGTTCCATTTCCACTACATCCCTTTCTGAAACACTCAGGCTTTTAGCAATTAATTGAGGGATAGGCTCATAACCCAGTTGGGTAAGCCTTTGTTTTTCTTTATGCAGATTGTAAAATAACTTCCTTTGGGCCTGAGTAGTGCCAATCTTTACTAAACGCCAATTGTCCAGAATAAATTTTAAAATATATGCCTTTACCCAAAAAGAGGCATAGTAAGAAAAACGAACGCCTTTATCAGGATCGTATTTTTTTAGGGCCATCATTAATCCGATGTTTCCTTCTTGAATCAGGTCCATTAAATTACTTGCCCAAAAATTTTGAAATTCTAAGGCAATTTTTACTACTAACCTCAAATTTGATGTAATCAATCTAAATGCTGCATCCCGATCCATGTGTTTATGATAAAGGCGGGCTAGTTTTGCCTCCTGTTCCGCATTAAATATAGGATACCTGTTGATCTCCCAAAGATAACGCTGGAAGATCGCAGAACCCGAAGGGGGTATTAGTGAGCCAATTTTCTCTTTCTCCATAACGCAATGATATCACACAGAAGTCTGTTTGCCAAGGATACAAATCAGGACTGCGTCAAAAGTAATTTTAAGGAAGTATTAAGTTTTAAATAGAAAACAAAGGGGAAACAGGCAAGGAA
>LJNA01000066.1 GCA_001304365.1 Syntrophobacter sp. DG_60
AGGCACTACCTGCATTAAAGCCAAACCACCCAAACCATAATAGAGCACCCCCCAGTACGGTTAATGGTAAATTATGCGGTGCAAATGCCTGTTTCTCATAACCTAATCTTTTCCCAAGCAGAATTGCCATAACTAGCGCGGAGACACCTGAACTGACGTGGACAACGATTCCGCCTGCAAAATCGAGAGTTCCTATGTTCCTCAACCAGCCACCCGTTCCCCAAACCCAGTGAGCAATGGGATCATAGACAAAGGTTGCCCAGAGAAGGGTTAAGATGGCGAATGCAGAAAACTTGATCCTTTCAGCAAAGGCGCCAACAATCAATGCCGGTGTAATGATAGCAAACATCGCCTGAAATATCATAAAGGCCAGATGCGGAATTGCACTGGAGTAATCAGGGTTAGGCTGGAGACCTACATTTTTGAGGCCGCCCCAATCTAAACCCCCGATGATGCCATGGCCCGCATCCGGTCCGAAAGACAGCGAATAACCATAAATAACCCACTGTAAACTAATCAGACACATTATGAGAAAGCACTGCATCAGGATGGAAAGGATATTTTTCCTCCTCGCCATCCCCCCGTAAAAAAGGGCTACCCCCGGCGTCATAATGAAAACCAGTGCCGCGGAAGCCAATATCCATGCTGTATCACCTGAATTCATACGTCACCTCCAAAGGAATAATATGTCCGGCAACCAATAGGGCCAGAAAGCCTAATATTAATACCTTTCGCATCATTTTATATCCTCTTATATCCTCCTCCTTTGTAGCAGGATTAAACATTTAATGAGAATCCCAGCCCCATATAGAAGGCATCCCTAGTATTTATGGGTTTAGGTTGCCTTTCGATCTGCTGGCGGAATCCTGTTCCTGGAAAGAATGAGTAATTTAAATGCAAATTCATAGTCGCTCCCACTTTTTCCATAAACCTACCTAAAGGTACTCCAACATTAAGACCGAGATTCATATCCATTACATGGGTCGAATCCATATCCACACCTGCATAGTAAGAGCTATGTTCTGGATTTGAGAGCCCTAACCCAAGGGATGGAGTAAGAGTTAAGCTAGCTATATCGATATCCTGACTTACCGAAAACAACCCATCTATATCCCAATACATAGTTACTGAGGGGTTTAAGGGAAAATTAAGCCCTAGGCCAAAATAAACCTCCTGGGTATCGGGAAGCCCCGTATGGGGGAATTCATAATAAATCCAGCCTAAAGAGGCACTGATGATTTTGTATTCATAGGTATAGTCAATATAATAATCTATCTCATTAGCAGCAGGGGCTGTTCCCACACCACCTTGATCTATTGCCTCACTAAGACACACATTCCACCATATACCCAGTGTCAGATCCTTAAAGGTAATAGATACATCTGGCTGAAACACTGGATCATCTACAACAGTAACGCCCCTAAATATATAATTGGTATTGGTATCCAATGTGACCGATGCTGAAAGATCTTCATGAATCTTACTGAGCAGTTGAGCAGATACCCTGTTGGATGCCATAGTGGTTAAAAAGATACTCATTAAGGTTATCAGAAAAAGTCCTGATTTCGTCCGTCTGTTCCACATAACCTTCACCTCTCTTTCTATTCTATTGAGCACAAATCGTGCCAAATAAACAAATCGCATAAAAAATCACATAAAAAATATAGGGTGGCTGATTCAAATTTTACAAATTTGTTAAAAGATACTCTCTGGATTTATTTTTTATGAATTATCCTTTTAGATTAGACATCCCCTGTATTAATAAAAAGATATGTATTATTTTTACATTTTTGTAAGGAATGAGGAGGGGTGTTGACAAAAATGTCTAAAATAGATACCATTTAGGAATGGATCAGATTACTTGCCTTTATGAAGTCAGTCAGGCCTTAAGTGGTTCAAACCTTAAGGGATCACTTCAAAAGGTTTTAGAAACACTAGCCCAGTACATGGGAATGAAAAGAGGAACTATCACCGTGCTTGACTATGCCACTGGTGAAATCCAGATTGAAGTAGCCCATGGTCTTTCGGCTGAGGCAAGGAGGAGGGGAAAATACAGACTAGGTGAAGGGATTACAGGGGAGGTAGTAGCTACAGGAAGGCCCATAGTAGTACCCATTATTAGCCAAGATCCACGTTTTTTAAATCGCACCCGAACCAGAGGGGTTCTGCAGAAAAGGGAGACCTCTTTTCTTTGTGTCCCTATCAAGGTGGACAACGCCCTCTTAGGGGCTTTAAGTGTAGATAAGCGCTTTGAGGGTGAGGAGAGGCTGAATGAAGATTTGAGGTTTCTTACTGTGGTTGCAGCCCTGTTAGCCCAAAGGGTACATAGCCTCTTATTGGTGCAAGAGGAAAAAAGGAGGCTTGAAGAGGAAAATATAAGACTCAAGGAAAAACTAAGAGAAAGATACGATTTTTTAAATATCGTTGGAAAGAGTAAAAAGATGCAGGATGTATTTGAAATGATTGCCAGGATAGCAAAGAGTGATGCCACAGTACTACTCAGGGGAGAGAGTGGAACAGGAAAAGAACTTGTGGCAAACGCCGTCCATTACAATAGCCAGCGGGCCAATGGGCCATTTATTAAGATAGGTTGTGCAGCCTTACCTGAAAATCTGATGGAAAGCGAGTTCTTTGGTCATGAAAAAGGTGCATTTACTGGGGCTTATACTACAAAAAAGGGGCAATTTGAGTTAGCTCAAGCAGGCACAATCTTTTTAGATGAGATTGCTGAACTAAGCCTTAATCTTCAGGCAAAGCTCCTTCGGGTCATTCAAGAAAAGGAGTTTTATCACGTAGGCGGCACTAGGCCTATCAGGACAGATGCCAGGATTATTGCTGCTACTAATCAAAATCTGGAAGAGGCCTTAAAGAGAAACTTATTTCGCGAAGACCTCTATTATCGTCTAAATGTCTTCCCTATTTATCTCCCGCCTCTAAGAGAAAGAAGGACAGATATTTTGCTTTTAGCTGAACATTTCTTGGAGGATTTTAATAAAACCTATAATAAAAACATTCGCCGCATTTCCACTCCAGCTATTGACCTTCTGGTTCAATACCACTGGCCAGGAAATGTCAGGGAACTGAAAAATTGTATTGAGCGTGCTGTACTGGTATGCGATGAAGATGTAATTAGAAACTATCACTTGCCACCCACTTTACAAACAGCAGAGAGTTCAGGTACAGAAAGGGGGTTTTCTCTTGCTACTGCTGTTGAACACTTAGAGAGAGAAATGATTATTGAGATTTTAAAGGCCACTAAATGTAATCGTACTCAGGCAGCAAGACGCCTGGATACTACCTTGCGTATCCTAAACTATAAGATAAAAAAGCATGGTATTGAACTAGAAAGGTTTAAGCAAAAAACTTGATTGAGGAAGATAAAAACAGGATTTACTGGGTTTTACACGGTTGTATCTTGAACCCAATGAACTTTAAAAAAAGCCATCTCAAGAATTAACTATTTAACCAGATAATTAATAGTTCCTTAAGTATGAATAGGGTAGATTTCCTTATAGTTGGTGGGGGTATTATTGGAACTTCTATTGCCTTGGGGCTTGCTGAAAGAGGGTTAGAAAACATCCTGGTCATTGAAAAAGAAGATGCCCCCGGAAGGCATGCAAGTGGCAGGAACAGTGGTGTTTTACATGCAGGTCTTTATTATGCCCCAGATAGTTTAAAAGCCAAATTCTGTGCTGAAGGCAACAAGATATTTAGAAAGTACTGTGAAGAAAGGGGATTAAGGATAAATAGCTATGGTAAGGTTGTAGTATGCAAAAATCATTCAGAAATTGAAACTTTATATGAACTCGAGAAAAGAGGGAAGGCAAATGGGGTTGACATAAAAATAATAGACAAAAAAGAACTTAAAGGAATAGAACCATATGCCTATACTTACAAAAAGGCCCTTTTTTCTCCAAATACTGCTGTGGTTGATCCAAAGCAAGTTCTAGAATCACTGATAAAGGATGTTAAAGGCCATGGAGTTAAATTTATGTATAACTCAAAATTGTTAGATATTAAAAATGACAATGCCATTACTAGCAAAGGAAAAATAAGATTTAAACATTTGGTAAACTGTGCGGGCCTTTATGCCGATTGGTTAGCTCATAAATTTGATGTTGGTCTTGATTATACAATTCTACCATTTAAGGGTATCTTTAAAAAATTGAGGAAAGAGAAGGGATTTTTTGTTAAATCTAATATTTATCCAGTGCCAAATCTAAAAAATCCATTTTTGGGAATACATTTCACAAGAACTGTTTATGGTGATGTTATAGTAGGGCCCACGGCTATGCCTGCCTTTGGCAGGGAAAATTATAAGAAATTTGATGGCTTAGATGTTAAAGAATTCTTTTCTATCTTCACAAGAGAAATGTATCTATTTATTAAAAACAAAGCCAATTTTAGAGACATAGCCATAGATGAGATGAGAAAGTATGTAGATTATGTATTTTATAAGGAGGCCAAAAAGCTTGTACCTTTGCTTAGTTATAGGGATATAAGGGAAAGCAACAATGTAGGCATAAGGGCCCAGCTTCTTGACACTAAGACGGGGAAACTAATAATGGATTTTTTGGTCATAAATGGGGAGAGGTCAACTCACATACTAAATGCGGTGTCTCCAGCCTTTACATCCTCTATCCCCTTTTCCCGATATGTGGTTGAAAATCATATTATTCCTAAATATACCGTTTGACAAGCATAAGAAAAGGTTTATAATCACCTTTCAAATTATTCGGAGGATGCAACATGGGAAATAGAGTAGGGGAAGCCTTTCCACGCATAAAGCGTTTGCCACCCTATGTATTTGCTGTGGTGGATAAGATTAAACTAGAGGCCAGGCGTAGGGGCGAAGATATTATTGATTTAGGCATGGGAAACCCAAACCTACCTACACCCAGTCATATTGTAGAAAAATTAATAGATGCTGCAAAAAAACCCCATAATCATAGATATTCTGCCTCCCGTGGCATTACAAAACTGAGGGAGGCCATCTCTAATTGGTACATAAGGAGATTTGAAGTAGATATTGACCCCAGTAAAGAGGCAGTAGTTACTATTGGGAGTAAAGAAGGCTTTTCTCATCTAGTTTTGGCCATGATTGGCCCAGGTGATGCAGCGCTTGTTCCTAACCCCACTTATCCTATTCATAGCTATGCAGTAGTGATTGCTGGAGGAGATGTAAGGAGTGTGCCACTAACAGAAGAGAATGACTTTTTTGAGGAGTTAGTAAATGCAGCCAAGGCCAGTTGGCCAAGACCAAAGCTGATGATTATTAACTTTCCCCATAATCCCACTACAAGGGTAGTAGATCTTGGGTTTTTTCAAAAAATAGTAGATTTTGCAAAAGAAAATAAGATATGGGTAATCCATGATTTGGCCTATGCAGACCTGGTCTTTGATGGCTATAAGGCCCCTAGTTTTCTCCAAGTAGAGGGGGCCAAAGAGATAGGGGTAGAACTTTTTAGCATGTCAAAAAGCTATAACATGCCTGGCTGGAGGGTAGGATTTTGCGTAGGGAATGAAAAGATGGTAGCTGTCCTTACCCGCATAAAGAGCTATTTGGACTATGGTATATTTCAGCCTATTCAGATTGCTTCAATTATTGCATTAAAAGGTTCACGAGATTGTATAAAAGAGACTGTAAGGGTATATCAAGAAAGGCGTGATGTGCTGGTAAACGGCTTAAATCGCATTGGTTGGGAGGTTGAGAAGCCAAAGGCCACTATGTTTGTTTGGGCAAGGATACCAGAGGAATATAGGCATTTGGGTTCAGTAGAGTTTTCAAAGATGTTGATTGAAAAGGCAAGGGTAGCAGTCTCACCAGGAATTGGTTTTGGAGAGTATGGTGAGGGATATGTGCGATTTGCCTTAGTGGAGAATCCACACAGAATTCGGCAGGCTATAAGAGGTCTGAGGAAAGTAGTCCAATGAAAAGGGCTATTAAAGTTGGTCTAATTGGGATAGGTACAGTAGGAACAGGTGTAGCTAAGATTTTATTAGAAAAAAAAGAATTGTTAGAACTTAGAGTAGGCACCCCTTTAATATTAAAACAGGCCGCTGATCAATACTTGGATAGGCCACGCCCCGTAGATCTAAGTAGTGTAGCCCTTACTGAAAGCGCAGAAGATGTCATCAATAACCCAGAGATCGATATCATAGTTGAACTAATCGGTGGATATGAGCCTGCAAGGACATTTATTCTTAAAGCAATTTCTAAAGGGAAACATATTGTTACAGCAAATAAGGCACTTTTGGCTACATGTGGGGAAGAAATATTTTCTGCTGCCTACAGGAGGGGTGTAGATGTGGCTTTTGAGGCAAGTGTAGGAGGGGGCATCCCTTTAATTAAAGGCATTAAAGAGGGTTTGGTAGGGAATAACATTGATTGTATGTTTGGTATCCTAAATGGAACCGCAAATTATATCTTGACCAAGATGACAGATGAGGGCACTACCTTTGGTGTAGCTCTAAAGAATGCTCAGCAAAAAGGGTATGCAGAGGCAGACCCCAAATTTGATGTAGAAGGTGTTGATACAGCACATAAATTAGCCATTCTGACAGCATTAGCCTATGGCACCCATATTGATTTTGAAAACATTTATGTTGAAGGTATAGGTTATACCACTCCTTTAGACATCCAGTTTGCGAAAGAGCTAGGTTACCGCATAAAGCTTTTGGCTATATCCCGCTTAAGGAAAGATGGGATAGAAATGCGTGTTCACCCCACGATGATTCCAGATGTACACCTTTTGGCCAATGTCAATGGGGCGTATAATGCCTTGTTGATTAAAGGGGATAGTGTAGGAAATGTAATTTTTTATGGACTAGGAGCAGGAATGATGCCTGCAGGCAGTGCTGTAGTAAGCGATATAGTTGACATTTCAAGGAATTTGATAAAAGGGGGAATTCAGAGGGTGCCTGCATTGGCGTATACCCCTGGGGGGAGAAAAAAGAGGTCTGCAATACCTATTGATGATTTAGAATGTTGTTATTATTTTAGGTTTTCTGCGTTGGATCAGCCAGGTGTTCTGGCAAAGATTGCTGGCATCTTGGGAGGGCATAGGATCAGCATTGCCTCAGTTATACAAAAAGGCAGAGAAATTAAGGGTTCTGTCCCCGTTGTCATGCTTACCCATAAGGCCAAAGAGGCACATGTAAAGCAGGCATTAAGGGAGATCGATAAGCTAGAGGTGGTTAGGGGAAAGACAGTATCTATGAGGATAGAAGACAATCTAGATGCGTTCTAATAAAAAGTACATCATTTTAGTGGGAGATGGTATGGGGGATTACCCTCATCCTTCCCTAAGCGGTAAGACCCCTCTAATGGCTGCTAATACGCCCAATATGGATTTTATCGCAAGCCATGGCATCCTGGGGCTTGTGAAGACTATCCCAAATAGTCTTCCGCCTGGAAGTGATGTGGCTAACCTTTCACTTTTGGGTTATGATCCCAGGATTTATCATACAGGAAGAGGTCCAATAGAGGCGGCTAGTTTAGGGATAAAGGCAGACATTGAAGACTTGGTCTTTCGCTGCAACCTTGTAACTTTAGAAAAAAGGGAAAAATCAATATATATGAAGGATTATAGTGCAGGTCATATTGCAACGGAGGAAGCAAGGGGATTGATCCATGAGCTAAATAGACATTTGAGTGGGGATTTTTTTTCCTTTTATCCAGGTGTAAGCTATAGGCATATTTTAATATGGCATAAGACAGAACTCAATTTAAATACTATTCCCCCTCATGATCTCTCTGGTAAAGAGATAGGTGCTTATTTAAAATCTTTACCCTCTCCCTTACAAAGATTAATGCAGATGGCTGAAGGGATTTTAATAAATCATCCCATAAATAGAGAAAGAAGAAAAAAGGGACTTTCTTTAGCAAATGCCATCTGGCCATGGGGGCAGGGTAGGGTGCCCAAAATGCCTTTTTTTAAAGAAAAATATGGGCTAAAAGGGGCTATAATATCTGCTGTAGATTTGATTAAAGGCATTGGGGTGCTGAGTGGGCTTGAGGTCATCAATGTGCCTGGGGCAACTGGTTACTTTGATACAAATTATGAGGCCAAGGCTCAATATGCCATAAAGGCATTGCAAACAGTGGATTTTGTTTATGTTCATGTAGAGGCCCCTGATGAGGCATCTCATTTAGGTGACTTAAAACAAAAGATTAAGACTATAGAGGAATTTGATGAAAAGGTAGTAGGGAATGTCTTAAGGATGATAGATAAAGAAGATGTGAGAATCATGGTAACCACAGACCATTATACTCCAATATCTAAAAAGACCCATTCGGACGAGCCTGTTCCATTTGCCATTTATGATAGAAAGGAAGGGAGGAGAAAAAAAAGGGTATTTTGTGAAATTTTCGCCTCTAAAAGCGATATTTTTATAGACCCTGGATATAAATTAATGGATTTTCTCTTTGGAGGCAGTTGTGAGTAGGCATAAAAAGATTGAGCGTAGAAGGGAGATTGAGCGTAGGAGAAGGAGAAGGCAAAAGAGGCTTAAACAAAGGGCAAAGGGACTTCTACCTCCTGATTCAAAAAGAGAAGTTGACAAGGTAAATGTAGATAATTTAGAATAAGAAGGGTCAGGATGAAAAGGACTTATCAACCACACATTAAAAGAGGCAAGAGGGTTCATGGTTTTTTGGCCCGAATGGCAACCAAGGCCGGAAGGAGGATAATAAACAGAAGAAGGGCCAAAGGCAAAAAAAGACTGACCGTTTTTAATTAAGATGGCTGATGAAATTATTTGGATTTGCAAAGTGGGAAAAGATACGGAAAAAAAGGGAATTTTCAGAAGTTGTTAGCCACGGTGAGAAACTTCATAGTCCACATTTTGTTATATATGTTAG
>LJNA01000067.1 GCA_001304365.1 Syntrophobacter sp. DG_60
ATATTTTTTTGATTTGAAATACTTTCTATTAATTCTTTTAAAAACGCCTGGATATCTTTTTCTTCCGGGGTAAAATAAAATCTTTTTGCTATCCCTCCAAGCCCATTTTCTTTCTCTATTAAATTTACTTTAAAACCCTGCTGAGCCAAATCTAAAGCCGCCGTTATTCCTGCTATTCCCCCTCCAACTACTAACGCAGAATCTATAACCCTAAATGCTTTTGGGGTTGCAGGTTTAAGCAAAGATGCTTTTGCTATACCCATCCTTATTAAATCCTTTGCCTTTTCCGTTGCCTCTTCTGGATACTTGCTATGAACCCAGGAACAGTGCTCCCTTATATTTACCATCTCCACAAGATATGGATTTAGACCTGCCTCCCTAGCTGCTTCTTGAAATACAGGAAGGTGGGTTCTTGGTGTACAGGCAGCCACCACTATATGGTTAAGCCCGTGCTTTTCAATCTCTTCTTTTATGGTGTTTTGTGCATCGGATGCACAGGCATAAAGGCAATTCGTTACATAGACTACATCTTTTAACTCCTTTGTATATTCGATTAATCCTTCAATATTTAACACCCCTGCTATATTTGTCCCGCAGTGGCAGATAAATACCCCAATCCTGGGAGTTTCCTCACTTACATCCTTTTCTTCTGGGAATTCTTTTACTTTTGTTAGACTTCCTCTTACCTCTGAAAGAAGGATTGAGGAAACACACGCAGATGCACTGGCCTCAGTAACAGCATCTGGTATATCTTTTGGAGAAGTGCAGGCCCCACAAACATAGATTCCCTCCTTATTTGTTTTAACCCCTGAAAAAGGCTCTCTTTTAAAAAAACCAAAGTCATCTGTGTCAATGCCACATATTTTGGCTAATTTTTTGCTATCAGATGAGGCTTTGATGCCTATAGACAATACTACTAAATCAAACTCCTTCTCTACCCTTTTTCCATTCTCAAAGAAGGATATGATAAGACCCTTAGATACAGGATTTTCTTTTATAGTTGAAATAAGCCCTCTAATATATTTTACTCCATATCCATTTTTTGCCCTTTCAAAATACGCTTCATATCCTTTACCAAATACCCTTACATCCATAAAGAATATGGTAGTATCCACATCTTTTATGTGCTCCCTAGCCAATATTGCTTGCCTCGTAGCGTACATACAGCAGACAGAAGAACAAAAAGGTCTATTTATAGAAACATCTCTTGATCCTACACATTGAATCCAGGCAATACTTTTTGGCTCCCTTCCGTCATAGGGCCTTTTTAAATGTCCAAGGTGAGGGCCGCTGGCAGAAATAAGGCGTTCATATTCAATGGATGTAATTACATTTTTATATATTCCATAACCATACTCTGGCCTTTCTCCTGGGTCAAAAAGCTCATATCCTAAGGCTAGGATAATGGCTCCTGCTTCAATCTCTACTATCTCACTATTTTGGTAAAAATCGATTGCTTCATACTTGCAGGTTGGTGCGCAGATCTTGCACATTTTTTCAGTATAAAAAAGGCAATACTCTGGATCTACCCACGGAACAGCAGGAATAGCTTGAACAAAAGGGAGGTGAATACACTTTGTAAGGGAAAGCCTTTCATTGAATGAATCTGCTATCATGGTTGGGCAGTACTGAATACAAATACCACAATTGGTACACTTTTCTTCAATTATATACCGTGGTTTTTTCTCTATGGTTACCTTAAAGTGCCCCGCTTCTCCAGAAATATTCTTTACTTCAGCTAAGCTGATAATTTCTATATTTATATCCCTCTGAACCCCAGAGAGCTTAGGGGCAAGAATACACATAGCACAGTCATTAGTAGGAAACGTTTTGTCTAACTGGGCCATGCGACCGCCAATGGATGCCCCCTTCTCTACCAAATACACTTTAAAACCACAGCTTGTAAGATCCAAGGCAGCCTGAATCCCAGTTATTCCGCCGCCAATAACTATTACTGCCCCTTCTTTGTTGTTTGAACCCATTTTTTTTCCAAAATGAAATTAACATATAAATTCTAACATTGTCAACTTGTAAAAGGTGTTATAAATCAAAAATAATTTAGCCAATATAAATATGAATAAATCAGCATTTGCTTAGTCTCTTCATCAAAAAAACCATCAATTACAAGAAAAAAAATTTAGAATTGTTTTTAAATGATAACACTTCTTTGCTATATAAGTCAAGTATGGAAAATATATGGGCCTAATTCTTTTCTTTCATGGTAGAGATTTTAAAAAATTATAAGTGTTTTGCCAAACCTGAGCGATAACTTTAGAGATAGATCCATTTGCATATTCTACTATAGTCTTTCCATTGACTACCGCTTCAATTACCCTGGGATCAAAAGGAATCTTCCCTACTAATGGAATTTTCTGAGCTTTACAGAACTTCTCTATTTCTTCAGTCATATACTCATTTAGGTCAAATTTATTAATACAAGCTAAGGCAGGTGCTTGAAAATGTTGAGTCAATCCGTATACCCTTTCTAAATCATGCCTTCCAGAAACTGTGGGTTCGGTGACTATCATTGCCGCAGTGGCCCCAGCAACAGTGGCAATTACTGGACAGCCAATTCCCGGAGGACCATCTGTGAGTATTAAATCTAGTCCATTTTCTTGAGCTATTACCCTGGCCTGATTACGTACTAACGTAGCTAAAAGGCCAGAATTTTCCTCTGCTATCCCTAATTGGGCATGGACCATTGGACCAAAACGGGTATCAGAAATAAACCACTTTCCACAGACCCTCTGGGGAAAGGAGATAGCCTCTACTGGACAAAAATGCACACATACCCCGCAACCCTCACATGCGATGTCATCTACTACAAAGTCTTCAGATATTGCCTCAAATCTGCAGAGATTTTGGCATTCACCACACTCTGTACATTTTTCTCTGTCAATAATGGCCTTATGACCTCCTTTAAAGGCTTCTTCATGTTTGATTTTTGGAGACAAAATTAAATGTAAATCTGGGGCATCTACATCTGTATCAGCCAAGACTTTATTTTTGCAAAGTGCGGCAAAAGAGGCCACAAGGCTGGTCTTTCCTGTACCACCTTTACCGCTGATAATTACTAATTCTTTCATAAATTATTATTATTTAACTAATCCTTCAATTTTGGACCAAAGGGCCAAAAACCTATCTTGCCAGATAGATTCTTTAACCAGCAATTGTCCTTTGGCATAGTCCTCTGCTACTTTCCTTTCAAAAGGGATGGTCATAAGGATAGGAATTTCTTCTTTGTGGCAATATTCAAACACCCCCTCATCCCCTAGGTCAGCACGATTTACCACTACGCCTATAGGCAGCTTTAAAATCCTGGCCACCCCTACTGCTAATCTTAAATCATATAGGCCAAATGGGGTAGGCTCTGTTACCAAAACCACAACATCAGAATCCTTAATAGTAGCAATTACAGGGCAAGAAGTACCCGGTGGGGCATCAATAATTACTATTTTCTTTGAATCAATGTGTTTTTTCACCCTTTCTATCAGCGGAACGGCCATAGCCTCCCCAACCCTTAACCGACCATGGACAAACTCTATTTCTCCTGAGAAGCCATGTTCCAAGACACCTAGTTCACGTGGCCTTTCAGAAATGGCCTTTTGGGGGCATATTAAGCTGCAGCCCCCACAACTATGGCATAATTCAGGAAAAGTAAGTATATTTTCTCCTATTACTGAAATGGCATTAAATTGACAGAAATCAGCACATTTACCGCAAAAATCACATTTTTCTAAATCTACATCAGGTACAGGGATAGTAACTATTTCAGAGCAATTTATATTTGGCCTTAAGAATAGATGGGCATTGGGCTCCTCCACATCACAGTCCAAAAATCCAATGCCCTTTCCTAAAACTGCTGCTAAATTAGTAGCTATGGTAGTCTTTCCTGTGCCACCTTTACCGCTGGCTACACTGATTGCCATCTTTATTCTCTTACCATTGGAGTGCCACAGTTAGGACATTTCTTCTGCATACATGATACACCAAGCTGATGTGGTGCTTTTGTGCCACAATTTGGGCAGACACAATTGCCTCCAGGTCCTAAACCACGGCCACCAGGTCCCATACCACGGCCACCGCCGCCACGGCCCATACCACGGCCACCTCCTCTGCCTTGACCTCTACCTCTTCCATTTGGCATCTTATCCTCCTTTTTCTGCAGCAAAGCTGCAGGATTAACTAAAAACATTCCTAAAGTTAATAGCCTTAACTTTCTTATATTATATAAACAATCAGTAGACGGATGTCAAGCCCCCTACAATGAGCTCTATGTAATTGTAGCCCCCTTGCCGTACAGGCAACTGAAAGAAAATAATATGCATCACTCTTTTTGTCTTCCTTCTCTTCATGTTTCTCCCCTTGGGTTGTCTCTGTTCAAATCTGGCAATTTTCTCATATACATGGTATATTCAAGTGAGATTGCCCCCTTGGGACAAATTAAGGTGCAAATACCACACCCTCTACAAAAGGGTGCATTTACTTGTGCCTTTTTTTCATCAATAAATACAGCCCCAAAAGGGCATCTTTCCACACAGGTCTTACACCCAATGCATTTTTCCTTATCTACTTTAGCTATCCTTCTAAATAACCGGTAACGCCAGCCCCATGGAGTATAGGGCCAGCCCTGTGGAGTAGAAAAGCTTACTCCGCGGGGCCGGCCTGCACAGCCCCACCTTCTAAAACCTCTTCTCTTACTGCGTCCATATCTCAAAGGTATATCCCTTAACTACCATGTAAATGACCTGCCAAAAATTCTTTAACCAATTTCTCTGGTGGAAGGTCGGGGGCATTTGAAACTACACCAATCCTATTTCTATTAAGGACGTATTTTGCCTTATCCTTTATATCCTTAACAATTACCAAATTTACCTGAGGTAATCTTTTAATATCTGAAGGTGATATATGTCCTTCTTGTTTTATGCTATCTAAATAATTAATATCTCCATCTTTTACTTGGAAGAGAGCTATTCTATCTGCCTTAAATAAAGGCGCTACCTTCTCTTTAGACAAAGGGATAGCTATTTTTATCCATTTACTTTTCCTTATTTCATCTATAGAAACAGGCTCAACCCTTGTTTCTTCTATCCTTTCAATCACCTTATCTGTAATCTTTCCAAAATCCTGATTATAAGGCATTTTTCCATCAGACATATAGATAAGCAGTCTTCCCTCATCAGCAGCATCTACCACTGCAGGGTCAAAGTTTAATGCACCTAAAAACGGTATGCCTGTAGCTAGTGCTGTGTTTTCACCTCCACCAGATTTAAAGATATAGAATTTCCTTCCACAGTGTGGGCAAATAATACCACTCATATTTTCTATAATCCCTATAGGCTCCATCTCTACTTGATGACAGAATGTAATACACTTTCTTACATCGGCTAGGGAGATTTCCTGTGGTTGGGTTACTATTACCCCCTTTGCATCTGGGATAAGCTGTGCCACAGAGAGTGGTTCATCCCCTGTACCGGGTGGTGAATCAATTACTAAGTAATCTAAATCTCCCCATGCCACTTGTCCAATAAATTGGGCAATGGCTGTGTGCTTTAATGGACCCCTCCATATGACTGCCTGATCCTTGTTTGCCAATAGATATTCAATAGAGACAGCAGATAGATTTCTAGTAATCGTCTTTGGGATAATAAGTTGACCAGGGGTGATATTCAAATGACCACTAATACCTAACATCCTGGGTACATTTGGCCCATGTATATCCACATCCAATATACCTGTCTTATAGCCGCGCCTTGATAGGTCAATAGCCAGACAAACAGCCATTGTACTCTTTCCCACACCACCTTTGCCACTCATCACCATAATCTTGTTTTTTATCCTTTTTAAAGATTCCCTTACCATGATCTCCTGTTCCTTCACCTGATCATTTTTCATCTCTTTTTCCTCCTTTATGCAACTAAGTTGCATATTAAGACAAAAATTTTTTAAAATAAAAGAGGAGCCGACAAATCGGCTCCTCTTGGGACTATTGTCCCTTTGCCGATTCAAGTTCTTTAATGCGGTTTGAAATAGCATTAAGCTGTTGTTCTAAAAAACTGGCTTGATCTTTGAGAAAGCCTAGTTCTTGTTCAGGGGCTATACCAGGGTAAACAGGGGCTACACCTGGAGCATAACCATATCTCATCCATCCTGGAAGTCCTGTGGCCCAATATTGCCAGCGAAAGCCTCTCCCTCTGCCTCGGCCTAGACCCAACCTAGGTCTTGGGTTTGCATAATAGCCAGGCACACCATAACCTGCACAATAACCCATTCCCCTACCTGTCATAGGGCCAAGCCCAAAAGGTCCAGTTCCATTACCTGCCGGCATTTCTTTTCACCTCCTTTTTTTGTTGAGCTTTTAACCAATCTTTTACATTCTAAACTTTTTTATGTATTATAAACACTCAGTAGATGGATGTCAAGCCCCCTAGCTTATGCTCTATACCTTATTTGATTTTTGAATTAATTCATGTTATTTTTTAGCAAACTAGTAATTGCATAATAAAAAAATACCTTTTTCTTACTAGGGATTGTGCTAAATACACTTTGAAGAGGGATTTTAGATGAGGATTATGAGAGAAATAGAAATTGAAGGAAAAAGGGCAATAGCCCTTTTTGATACTGGGTCAATGCATACTTATGTAAGAGAACATCTACTCATAGGAATCCCAAGTTGGACAATTTTGAAACCTTACCGTGTGGCAATTGGTGGAAAATCAATAGAAGTTCAAAAAATCTACCATGTTAATGGAAGAATTGAAGGGCTTGATTTTGATACAGAGGTGCTTCCTATAGACGAAATCGGGAAAATTAACGGGCAGAATATCGATGTAATAATTGGTGCTTTAACTATGGAAAAATGGGAAATTTTAGTAAATCCAAAGGATGGAACCTTAGATTTATCAGGTTTAAAGAGGAGGGAATTTACAGAGTTTTGGAAATCTGATAAGGGATTATCTCTTCAGTTGCAAGCCCTGTTATTCCACTATAGGTTCTAAAAAATTCTGTTACTCTCTTAATTTGTGCTTGATTTCCGCCTTAATGTGGGATATAATAGCTATAAAAGTAGCTATTTTCATCAAGGAGGTTTTATGAAGACAGTTCAAATGACTTTAGATGAAGATCTTGTGGCGGAAGTTGATAAAGTTGCTAAAAAACTGGGAACGACAAGATCCGCACTTACTCGCCATGCACTTCGAGCCGCTCTTAACCGAATTCGGGAAAAAGAGATGGAACGCAAACATCGCGAGGGGTACATACGTAAGCCTGTCAAACATGGTGAGTTCAGCGATTGGGAAGCTGAACAGGTTTGGGTTGACTAATGAGAAGGGGTGAAGTCAGGTGGTATAAGTTTACCAAGCCAGACAAGAAGCGGCCAATTGTGATCCTCACCAGAAGTTCTGCATTAGAATTTCTGGGAGAGGTCACCGTGGCCCCTATTACATCTACAATACGGAACATTCCCTCTGAAGTTTTATTGACCAAAGCAAATGGTGTGCCCAAAGACTGTGCTATCAATCTTGATCACATCCAAACAGTTTCAAAAGGCAAGATTGGATCTTTGATTACAATATTAAGCTCAGAAAAGATGTTTGAGTTACGTTCAGCTCTTCTCTTTGCCCTGGGGGTTTAAAGCGGAATATTGAGATAATTGGTGCTTTAACTATGGAAAAATGGGAAATTTTGGTAAATCCAAAGGATGGAACCTTAGCCTTATCAGGTTTAAAAAGGAGAGAATTTACAGACTTTTTTGAATGCCCAGTAGCTGCAACTAAGATAGAACATGGGTTAAATGTATAATGTG
>LJNA01000068.1 GCA_001304365.1 Syntrophobacter sp. DG_60
AAAGGCTGCTGCTAAGCGTGCCTTAGAGGATGGAAAGACACACTATACACATAGTTTAGGCATTTTGGAGCTAAGGAAGGCCATTGCTGAGCATTACAAAAGCAGATATGGTGTAGACGTAAGTAGTGAAAAGATAATTGTTACAGCAGGTACATCCCCTGCTTTGCTTTTAGTACTAGCTGCACTTTTGGAGCCAGGGGATGAGGTAATTTTGCCTAATCCCCACTATGCCTGCTATCCCAACTTTATAAAGTTTTTTGGTGGAAACCCCATATTTGTCCCAGTTTTTGAGGAAAATGGATTTTTATATGAAACCCCCGCTGTTAAGAGGTCAATAACAAAAAGCACAAAGGCCATTTTAATCAATTCCCCTGCTAATCCCACCGGGGCAGTACTCTCTTCTTATGGTCTAAAAGCATTGGTAAATTTAGGTATTTATGTGATTTCTGATGAGATCTATCATGGCTTGGTTTATGGAGAAAGGGAGCATACAATTCTGGAATTTACGGACAGGGTATTTATATTAAATGGCTTTTCCAAACTTTATGCCATGACGGGCTTTCGTGTAGGTTATATTATTGCCCCAGCCAAATTTGTGCGCCCTATCCAGAAGATGCAACAAAATTTTTTCATATGTCCAAATTCCATTTCCCAATATGCAGCCATTGCTGCATTAAAAGAGACCCAAGAAGAAGTAAGGCACATACGTGAAATTTACAATGAACGTCGCCTTTTTATGCTTAAACACCTCAAGGCCCTTGGATTCAGTATAAAGGTAGAACCTAAAGGCGCCTTTTATATCTTTGTCAATGCTAAAGAGATTTCTCAAAATTCATATAATCTGGCTTTAGATATTTTAGAAAGGGCAAAGGTGGCAGTGACACCTGGGATTGATTTTGGTAGCAATGGGGAAGGATATCTGCGTTTTTCTTATGCAAATTCATTAGAAAATATCGCTGAGGGAATGAAAAGGTTAAAGCACTATCTACAATGTAAAAATGTCAAATGACAAAGCTCAAATGTCAAATCAAGCAAAAAGTCAAATAGTTATTTATAGTTATTTATAGTAAAATCACTAATAACTACTAATAACGCCGTAGGCAAATAACTGTTTTGGCATTTTAGACATTTGGATTTTGACATTTGGGCTTTTTTTGAATGAAAGAAGAAAAGGTTGTAGAAGTTGCCCTTCCTTTATCTAGTTTTAACACATATCTTTACAGTATTCCTAGAAACATCTCCTTAAAGATTGGCCACCTTGTATTGGTGCCTTTCAAAAATAGGAAATTAGCAGGGTATGTAGTTGATTTTAAACAAAAAGTGCCTGAAGGGGTGATACTAAAGGATGTTGAGACCATCCTTGACCCAGTGCCCTTATTTTCTGGTGAAATCCTAGAGCTTTGTAAATGGGCCTCCCCTTATTATCACTACCCCTTAGGAAAGGCGATTAAAAATATACTGCCCCCCGGGCATAGAAAAATTCCCATTAAAGATAGACCAAAGATGGAACAGTGGGCAGTTCTTAAGGAATTTCCTCAAGATTTTAAGAAGATAGGCAAAAAGGAGGAAGCTGTACTAAAAAGACTAAATCAGTATAAAGAGCTTCCATTAACTCAATTAAAGGACATCTCACCTTATGCTCGAGCAATTGTGAAAAGATTAGAGGAAAAGGGATTGGTAACTTTAAAGAAACGTCGGATATGGAGGGATATATGGGGAAAAGTTATCCATTTTTCACCCAGCTTACCACGTTTAGATAAATACCAATCTGCTATAGTAGCTACATTGACCCAAAGCCTTTATGCAAGGTGTTTTCGTGCCTTTCTTCTCCATGGGATACCTTACAGCGCTAAGACAGAAATCTATTTACACATTGCCACTGAGGCATTAAAACTCAATCTTACCAGCCTAGTATTGGTGCCTGAGATTGCCTTAATCACTGAGATGGAAGGGATATTTAGGAGCCATTTTGGTGATAAGCTAGCCATTTTTCATAGTGAACTTTCTCCGGGTGCAATTTTTGATGTCTGGGAGCGAATTAGGCAAGGCAGGGCAAAGGTTGTTCTAGGGGCACGTTCAGCAATATTTACACCTTTAGAAAATGTAGGTGTAATTATAGTAGATGAGGAGCAAGATGATTCCTATAAACAAGAAAGGGGTATTAGATACCATGCAAGGGATTTGGCCTTAGTGCGCGCCCAAAAATCCCATTGTTTATTAATCCTTAATTCATTTACCCCTTCTCTAACCTCCTTTTATCATGCACTTTCTGGAAAATATTATTATCTTCCCTTAAAGGCAAAAATAACCCATTTACATGGGCTACATATCTTGGATATGCGAAAAGAGATGTTAATAAAACCATATCTCTCTAAGTTTTTATTAAAAAGGATTAAAAACCACTTAGCAAAAAAACAGCAAATACTACTGTTTTTAAACCGCCGTGGCTTTGCCAGCTTTATCCTGTGCCCTGATTGTGGCTATGCATTTAGGTGCCCAAATTGTGCTGTAGGCCTTACATACCACCTGAAAGAGAAAAGGCTTATTTGCCACTATTGTGGTTATGCTATCCCTGCCCCTGCCATTTGCCCAAATTGTAAGGGCTTTAATGTAAAACACCTGGGCTTGGGCACAGAAAGGTTAGAAAAAGAATTAAAATCCCTTTTACCAAAAGCCCATATCAAAAGATTAGATAGTGATATAGCTAAAAGGAAAAGAGAACGCCTTAATGTTTTAAAAGAATTTTATGAAGGAAAAGTAGACATCCTTATAGGCACCCAAATGATTGTTGGTCAACATTTTCCAAGAATTGGCTTAGTAGGTATTATTTTGGCAGATATTTCTATAAACATCCCTGATTTTCTAGCAACAGAACGCACTTTTCAAATATTAAACCAAGTTGTGGGGGGAGGTGAAGGCGAGGTAGTCATTCAGACCTATAATCCAAATCATTACGCCCTCAATTTTCTTAAAAAAGGCGCTTTGGACTTTTATTTCAAGGAGGGTGCATCGAGAAAAAAGTTGCTTTATCCACCATTTAATCGCTTGATCAATCTGCGTTTTGAGGGAAGCAGTACCGAGGTAGTAGAAGAATGTGTCCATAAGATGGCGAATATGGCCTATAATCTTAAAAAAGAACCCCAATATCAAGATATTCATATATTGGGGCCTGCTGAGGCCCCATTATTTAAACTCAAAGGCAAGTACCGCTGGCAACTATTATTAAGAGCAGAGAAGGCAAAAATTTTGCACAAATAATTTAATTCAGCAAGAATTAATAGAGATTGTGGACAATCAATGAAAGAAAGATATTATAATTTAAGAAATATTGATTTACAGGCAGGTAAATTTCTAAAAATAGTAGAACCATACAAGAAAAAACATCAATTCAAATTAAACAACACTCAAATAGCACTTCTTATCTTGGATATGCAAAAATATTTTTTGGTTGAAAACTCACATGCATATGTCCCTAGTAGCAAAGCGATAATCCCAAAGATAAAGAAATTGCAAGAAATATTTTTAAAACATAATCTAATTGTGATACGAACAAGGCATGTGAATACAGTTGAAGACACAGACCAAATGGCAAGATGGTGGAAAGATATTATAACTATCGATAATCCTCTATCAATTATAGTAGAAGAATTAGTAGATAATAAAGCTATAGTTATCCATAAAACTCAATATGATGCGTTTTTTAATACCAATTTAGAAGAGATTTTGAAAAGTAGAGGAATAAAGCAGATTGTTATAACAGGGGTAATGACCCACTTGTGTTGTGAAACTACAGCACGCTCTGCCTTTGTTAGAGGGTTTGAAGTATTTTTTCTGATAGATGGAACAGCGACTTATAATAAAAGTTTCCATCTTGCTACACTTCTAAATCTATCTCATGGATTTGCAATACCGATTCTTACCCAGGAAATTATCAACTTATTGGAAAAATGAAAGCTGAAGTAGCTATTATCGGTGGAGGACCTGCTAGTATAGCTACCGCAATACAGCTTAAAAGATATAAAATAGAGTCTTTATTATTTGAACAAAAAGAACTAGGCGGATTATTAAAAAATGCTTATAGAGTAGAAAATTATCTTGGTTTCCCTGAGGGTATTTCGGGATTGGAACTTGTAGAACTTTTTAAAAAACACCTTCAAATTTATGATAGTAAGGTAATTTTTGAAAAGGTTATTTTGCTTGATTATAAAGAAGGTGTCTTTTTGATAAAGACTTCTAAAGATACATATTATTCAAATATGGTAGTAGTTGCTTCAGGCACTAAGCCTAAGACATTAGATGTTGTAGAAACACTCTCAGAAGAATTGAAAAATAAAATATTTTATGAGATTTATCCAATATTAAATATACAAAGAAAGCGCATCGTAATTATAGGTGCAGGAGATATTGCATTTGATTATGCTTTAAATCTTTCTAAAAATAATGAAATATTGATTGTAAATCGGGGGAATAGGGTAAAGGCATTGCCTTTGCTTGTAGACAGGGTGATGAATAATCCAAGAATTAGACATTTCAAAAATTCTTTAATAAGAAAGATTGATAAAGGAAAAGAAAAAGCCCTTTTAATTACTTTTTTAAAACAGGAAGAAATCATACTAATAGATGCAGATTATGTTGTGGTTGCCATTGGGAGAGTGCCTCAAAAGGACTTTTACTCGCCTAATTTGATAAAAATGGAACAAAGATTGTTATCTCAAGGTTTGCTATACCTTGCTGGAGATGTTAAAAATAACATTTACAGACAAACTGCCATAGCCATTGGTGATGGGATTTATACCGCTATGAAGATCTATTGGGGCAGATATGAAGGTCATTGAGAAAGCAGGCAGGGATGATATTGCTATAGTTTATTTAGCTGAGGTCAGGAAAGGAACCTTTATTGAATTTGCTGAATCCATACAGCCTCCCTTAACAAGGGAAGAAAAGTGGGTCCTAATTGTATCAACCCTTTTGGGTTGTCCAGTTGGATGTCCTATGTGTGATGCAGGCGGATGGTATAAGGGGAAACTTTCAAAAGAAGAAATTATGGGACAAATTGATTATATGGTAATGAATAGATTCCTAGAAAGGAAAATACCGGTAAAGAAGTTTAAGATACAGTTTGCCAGGATGGGAGAGCCTTCATTTAATCCTCATGTTCTTGAGGTACTTGAGGAGCTTACCATAAAATATAATGCACCAGGGCTTATAACATGTATATCTACAGTGGCACCACAAGGGAGCGAAGATTTCTTTGGGCATTTATTAAAAATAAAACAGAAATATTACAATGGCGGAAAGTTTCAATTACAATTCTCAATACATACAACTAACAGTGAGTTAAGGGATAAAATCATCCCTATAAAAAAATGGGATTTTTCAAAAATTGCAGCATATGGAGCTCAATTTTATAAGCAAGGAGATAGAAAAATCACATTAAATTTTGCCTTAGCAAAACATTGGCCTATAGAGCCTGATATCTTAATAAACTATTTTAATCCAGATACATTTTTAATAAAACTTACCCCTGTAAATCCTACCATAAGGGCAACAGAAAATAAGATTGAAAGCTATATAAATCCTGATTTTTCTGATAATATTTCAAAAATAGTGTCTAATCTTCAGAAAAAAGGATATAAAGTAATTGTGAGTATAGGAGAATTAGAAGAGAATAAAATAGGTAGTAATTGTGGGCAGTTTTTAAGAAGATTCTTAGAAGGGGGTCATAAGATTAAAGGAGCATACGAATATTGGGCCAGTCGTATTATCCCTACCTGGATTAGGTAAAAAGCCTGGGTCATGTCTCTATGTCAACATCCCTTTTTTGTTGATTTTTAGTTCTAATCAGTGCTCATGATGGTTTTTATAATTTTTACTATTTGTCTTGCTTCTTTTACCGCGTGTACCCTGATAATATCCACCCCAAGTAAAGTAGCTAAAGCCACAACACCTAAAGTACCTACATCTCTCTGGGCAGGCACTTCAATATTTAGCACTTTGCCAATAAAGGTCTTACGCGAAGGGCCCAAAAGGATTGGCCGCCCTAAGGTCTTAAAAAAGGAGAGATATTTGATAAGACGCAAGTTGTCTTCCAGGCGTTTACCAAAACCAATGCCAGGGTCTATGGCAATTTGCACTTTATCTATACCTTGAGTAAGGGCATAATCAATACGTTCAGCCAGAAAGTTATAAACTTCCTGCAAAACATTTTCGTAATAAGGATTTATTTGCATATCCTTGGGCGTACCCTTCATGTGCATGAGTACTACTGGTGTTTTATAATCAGCAACCACCTTGGCCATATCTTCATCAAAACGCAGGGCACTAATATCGTTTACGATTTTGGCTCCTGCCTCAAGGGCTGCTTGGGCTACCTTTGCTTTGTAAGTATCTATAGAGATAGGAATCTTGAGCTCGGGCGCGATGGCCTTTATAACGGGAACAACCCGACGTAACTCTTCTTCTAAACTGATGGGTTGAGAAGAGGGACGAGAGGATTCACCACCAATATCAACAATATCAGCTCCTGCCTTTTCTAAGTCTTTGGCATGAACGATGGCTTTCTCAGGTGTAAAATAAAGCCCTCCATCGGAAAAGGAATCAGGCGTAACATTAACCACCCCCATCAAAAGGGGGCGTTCTGCCTCTAGCTTACTCCAACTCTGCATTGGGGGTCATACCTCTATATCAACATCCCTTTTTTTGAAAAATTTCTCATTTGAGTTATAATTAGCCAAAGGGCAGGTCAAGATTCTTTTACTGCACAGGAATTTTGCTTACGGTTGCGCTTGTCCCTTCTTTTCTAAGGACTCTTTCCTTAATGACCCACATAATAGTGGGGCGTTTTTAGGTTGTCAAGGACGAAGGGTTCCACTGCAGCTTTTACCTCTGATACAGTAATCTTCTTTAAGCACTCATGCCTAATCACTCTAACGTCTCTTCCCCATGGAGACCATACCTTTGGGTCGGTTGGCCCAAAAAGGGCAATAGTGGGGATCCCCACTGCTGCAGCAAGGTGGGTTATGCCCGAATCATTTCCTATAAAGACCCTTGCTTTGCTCATTATTTTTGCCAATTTTGTTAGTGGCAGAGAATCTAATACCATTATGTCCTCAGCCATATTTTTGTCTGTCTGCCCTGTGGAATAATTATTTCTATTCCACTGAGCTGGACCAACAATTATGCCCACATCTGCCATGTTGCTCAAATCTTTAATTAGAGATAAAAAATTTTCTTCTGGCCAATTCTTTTCTGGACTGCCACTTCCTGGATGGATAAGAATTTGTGGCACTTTTGAAATATCATGAAAATTATCTAAATTCAAAGGAATAAAATCAAGGTTATATTCTATGCCATAACTTCTAAGTTGCTGCTGTTGATAGACTGTTACATGGATGCTCTCCTCTTTAGGGAATGGCTTAATGAAATAGACCTTTATATTTAGTCTTTTAAGCGCCCCTTCCCATTCCAATCTATAATGTAAAAAGAAGATTATTTGATCAAATTTTTTCCAAAAATCTATCTTTTTTCCTGTATAAAGGCTTATAAGAAATGAGCCATCTGCACTATAGATGTTATCTATTCTAAGCTCTTTGTTAAGCAAACATAAAATGCGTGGGTAGCCCAATAAGCTAATTTTGGCAGAAGGGAAAGACCTTCTTATAGCCAATAAAGCAGGCCGTGAAAGCAACAAATCCCCCAAGGCACCTAAGTGAACAATAAGCAGATTCATGTTTAAAATATTAATCTTAAAAATGATAAAAACAACAGTTGTTTGTTCATATTACCTCAAGAAATAATATCTTCTTTGATTAATTGAATTTTTTCAAATATTATGCTAGGAATAAACGAACAATTAGTTCATAAACAACCAGCTAGGTGAAATTCTTAATAAACAGATGGCATAAGGAGATTATATGAAAGTATTAAGCTATCGGATCCTACTTAGAAAGGAGACAGAGGGAGGTTATACAGTAATAGTTCCTTCTCTTCCCGGTTGTGTTACATATGGAAATACCATAGAAGAGGCTATAAAAATGGCAAAGGAAGCTATTAAGTTGTACATAGAAAGCTTAAAAGAACATGGTGAAGAGATACCAACAGAAGAAGGAACCTTGGAATATACTCTAACAGTAGAGGCTCATGCCTAAACTCCCTTCTCTCACTCCACAGAAAATTATTAAAATACCACAAGAATCCATGCCTAATCACCTTAGCACTCAATAATAAATTTCTATAATATTTTTCTATATTATAAATAAAAAATTCCTATTTGACATCAGCATTGGTACCATATATAGTGCATTTGGAATTTAAAAATACAATATATAGAGGAAAGAGCCATGCAGGAGATAAAGAATATCATCAAGCGTGACGGGAGGGAAGTCCTTTTTGATGTCTCTCGTATCCAGAAGGCCATCTTTAAGGCTGCCCAGGCAGTGGGGGGGAGCGACCAGATGACTGCCTGGAGGCTAGCCATCCAGGTATATGACTACTTGAAAGAGACAGAAAATCTAAAACCTACCGTGGAAGAGGTGCAGGATGTTGTAGAAAAGGTCTTGATTAAAAATGGACATGCAAAGACAGCAAAGGCATATATCCTCTACAGGGATAAACGCACCCAGGTAAGGACTGCAAAGGCAGTACTTTTAAACATTGAAAAAACTATTAGTGAGTATATCAACCAAATAGATTGGCGCATAAAAGAAAATGCCAATATCGATTATTCCCATTCTGGGCTTATGCTCCATACAGCAGGGGCAGTCATTGCAAACTATGTATTAAACAATGTCTATACAAAGGAGATAAAAGATGCCCATGTTCATGGCTTTTTCCATATCCACGACTTAGGCATGGGTACATCGGGTTACTGTGCCGGTTGGTCCCTAAAACAACTCCTCCATGAAGGTTTTAATGGCCCCAAAAATAAGGTGGCTGCAGGTTCTGCAAAACACTTTGATACTGCACTTGGGCAGATGGTAAATTTTTTGGGCACACTACAGAACGAATGGTCAGGCGCCCAGGCATTTAACAACTTCGATACCCTTTTGGCCCCTTATGTTCGAGCTGATAAGCTTTCTTATAAGGAAGTCAGGCAAGGAATTCAGCAATTCATATTCTCTGTAAACACTACCTCAAGATGGGGAGGGCAGAGTCCCTTTACCAACATCACCTTAGACCTTACTATCCCTGAGCATTTTAAAAGAGAGGCAGTCTCTTATGGAGGGAAAACCTTAGATGAAACCTATGCCAGCTATCAAAAAGAGGTAGATATGATTAACCGTGCATTTGTTGAAGTTATGCTAAAAGGGGACCATCAAGGGCGAATCTTCCCATTCCCTATCCCAACCTATAATGTGGGGAAAAATTTTGATTGGGAAAGTGAAAACAGCCATTTACTCTTTGAGATGACTGCCAAATATGGCACCCCCTACTTCCAAAACTTTATAAATTCTGACTTAAACCCTGAGGATGTGCGTAGCATGTGTTGTCGCCTTTCTATGAATTTAAAGGAATTGCGGCACAGGACTGGCGGCCTATTTGGCTCAGGAGATGAAACTGGGAGTTTAGGCGTAGTAACTCTAAATATGCCTCGATTGGCCTATCTCTCTAAAAGGAACATAGAAAATTTTTTTGAGCTTATTGAAGAATGTATGCTTCTAGCAAAGACTTCCTTAGAGATTAAAAGGAAGATGCTAGAGGACAATTTAAAGAAGGGGCTGTTTCCATATACTGCTCGCTATTTGCCCTCTTTTAAAAACCACTTTTCCACCATTGGGCTAATAGGGATGAATGAGGCATGCCTAAACCTTATCTCAAAAGATATTGCTACAGAGGAAGGAAGGAAATTGGCCTTATCTGCATTAAACTTTATGAGAAAAAAGATTATTACCTTTCAACAAGAAACAGGGAATCTCTATAACCTAGAGGCTACGCCAGCAGAGGGTGCGAGCTTTCGCCTTTCAAATATTGATAAACAAGAACTTCCAGACATTATCACTGCTGGCTCTGATGAGGCCCCATATTATACAAACTCTACCTGGCTTCCTGTAGAATATACAGATGACCCCATTTTGGCCTTAGAATTACAGGAGGAACTTCAAACAAAATATACAGGTGGCACAACTTTCCACTTCTTTTTAGGTGAGGCACTCCCTAATGCAGATACATGCAAACTCTTAGTAAAACGTGTTCTATCTAGGTATCGTATCCCTTATCTCTCCGTTACACCCACTTTTAGTGTATGCCCAAAACATGGCTATCTTACAGGAGAAAAGGCCCATTGCCCACATTGTGGCGCTGAAACAGAGGTCTATTCTCGTGTGGTAGGCTATTATCGCCCTGTAGCCAACTGGAACAAAGGAAAAAAAGAGGAATACAAGCACAGAAAATTTTTTAAGCTTAATGAAGTTTTAGGAAGTTAATATAACGTAAATCCGTGGCTGAATAGTCACAAATTAATAAGCTAAGAGAAAAGGAGGAAAAAAAAGAGATGATCACAGGAGAAAAAGTTAAAATCAAAAGCACATCTCTAAACACATTTTTTGGTTTAACAGGAAAGATAGGAAAAATACTTGAACAACTGAAAAATTCCTCTGGCGCAGGTCGTAAGCAATATGCAGTGAAAGTAGACGAAGATACATGGTGGTTATATGAGGATGAGATAGAAAGCATAAGTGAAGAAATAACAAAATAAGTAGTTTGTTGGGTTTACACGGTTTACACAGTTTGTTGGGTTTTTGGGTTTAAAACTCAACAAACCAAGTGAACTCAACGAACCCAATAAACTGGATTAACGGTTTAACCAGGTTTTTAGGAGGGTGGTGAGTGTCAAGCCGCTTAGGTGAAATATTTGAAGATAAAAAATTGACGGAGAAAATAAAAAGAC
>LJNA01000069.1 GCA_001304365.1 Syntrophobacter sp. DG_60
GGGTGGATTGTAGCCATTAAGGGACTTGGCGGCTTTCACCTGGCAGTAGATGCGGAGAATAGCGAGGCAGTAATGCAACTTCGGGAAAGGAAGCCTCGTAAAGAAAAGCCATTTGCTATTATGTCAAAGGACTTAAATGCTATCTCCCAATATGCCACTATTTCTCAGGCAGATAAAGAGCTCCTTACCTCTTTTAAGCGTCCTATTGTGCTTGCGCCAAAAAAACAGCCAAATACACTTTCAGAGGGGATTGCCCCTGGGATAAATAACTTTGGTGTAATGCTCCCTTATACCCCTCTACACTATTTACTAATGGAGGGAAATTTTTTGGCCCTGGTGATGACCAGTGGAAATATTACTGAAGAGCCCATCTGCATAGGTAACCATGAGGCCTTTTCCAGACTAAAGGGGATTGCGGATTATTTTCTTATCCACAACCGTGACATTTTGCAAAGAAGCGATGACTCTGTGTGCCAGATTATCAATGAGAAAGTGCGCCTTATAAGGAGAAGTAGGGGCTATGTGCCCCTACCTCTATTTTTTGATAAGGATTTGCCACAGGTTTTGGCCTGTGGAGCTGAAGAAAAAAATACCATTTGCTTAACAAGGGAGAATAAGGTCTTTGTTAGCCAGCACATTGGGGAATTAGAAAATTTAGAGACCTTGCAGTTCTTTGAACATGTAATATCCCACCTAAAGCGCATCCTGGAAATAGAGCCAAAAATTCTGGCCTATGACCTCCATCCACAATACCTAAGCACCAAATGGGCCTTAGAACAAAGAGGGGTAAAACTTATAGGTATACAGCATCATCATGCCCATATCCTTAGCTGTTTAGCAGAAAATGGTGATTTTTCACCAGTTATTGGACTGGCATTAGATGGTATAGGCTATGGGGAGGATGGAAGGCTTTGGGGAGGAGAGGTACTGTTGGTAGATAAGGCAAGATATAAAAGGCTTGCTCACCTCTCTTACCGTCCTTTGCCTGGAGGGGAAAAGGCCATAAAGGCACCTTGGCGCATGGCCATTAGCTATCTCTATCCTATCTATGGAAAGGAACTATTAGAGTTAACTTTACCCCTTAAAGGGGTTATAGAACAGAAAAGGATAGAAAAGATAATGTATATGATAGAGCATGGTATAAATTGCCCCTTAAGCTCTGGATTAGGAAGGCTATTTGATGCTGTTTCTGCAATGGTAGGGATTAAATATCATATTGACTATAGTGCCCAGGCAGCCATTGAGCTAGAGATGTGTCAAGAAGAGACAGACGAGAGTTATGAATTTTCTGTAAATACAGAACAGATGCCCTGGGAGATTGACCCTAACCCTGTAATTTCAGCCATAGTAAGGGATTTAAAAACAGGGCCCCCAAGAGGGATTATCAGTGGTAGGTTTCATAAAGGGACAGTAAATATGTTAGTTAAAATTTGTAATTTAGCCAGAGAAGAGACAGGTTTAAAAAAGGTTGCCCTCTCTGGAGGGGTTTTTCAAAATGCCTATTTGATAAGTCAAATGGAAAATAGACTCAAAGCACTAGGGTTTATTGTCTATAGCCATTCTCAAGTACCTTGTAACGATGGTGGAATTTCCCTGGGACAGGCCACCGGAGTAGCACTGCTGCATGATTCATGATACATGATATATAATTAAATTCATAAATCCTAAATCTCAAGATACTGCAGTCAAAGCCAAACCTAAAACACTCCCCTATTAACTTCTTTTTTTAAGTTAAACAATTGAGAACTCCACCTTATTTTTATAAATTGAATGCGCTATAAGCACCTGGATGTCCAATATTTGACAATAAGTAAGAATAATATAAAATTGTAAGAAAATAAGTGGAGGAAGACAATGGCTATCGTGGTGCTTACTTCCAAAGGACAAATGACTATTCCTAAAAGAGTAAGAGAGGCTTTGGGACTCCAACCAACAGACAAGATGATAATTTCTCTAGAAGGATGGCAAATAATCTTGAAACCTCTTAGAGGAAATATCCTCGATGTGGCTGGCTCTGTTTCTATTCCTAAAAAAGAGAAACCTATAAATTTCCATAAAGTGAGAAAAAAGGTTAAGGAAAGGGTGGCCCTAGATGTGATTGGGGAAGAGAAATGAAGCAAGTATTTGTAGATAACAATGTATTTCTGAGATTCCTTACGGCAGATGAACCCAAAAAATTCCAAGCTTGCAAAAAGCTCTTCACTCAGGCAGTGGAAGGTGGGATTTCTCTCATTACTTCAGAGATGATTATAGCCGAGTTGATATGGACACTTCTTTCCTACTATAAGGTTTCTAAAACTGAGGTAGTGGAAAAAATAATCGCCATTCTCAACACGCCCAACCTTTATATTCCCAATAAGGATCTGATCTCAGAAACCCTCCTTGTCTTCGAAAGAAAGGATGTGGATTATATAGATGCTTATAATGCCGTTTTTATGAGATATCAGAAAGTGGAAGAAATTTATAGCTATGACAGGAATTTTGATGTCATAGAAGGAATTAAAAGGATAGAGCCTTAAATGATCTTTTGTCAATTAAGCACTGCAAAAGGGGGGAATTCAAAGTCAAAGCCAAGCCCCAAACCAGGGATTTTATTTCCAGAAACCATAGCCCCTAACAGAAATTTTTTCATGTTTCTTTGGGCCCGAATGGCTATAAGGTTTCATTTTATAAGGTGAAATACTATGGGTACCTCTAATTGTAATTGAGTTAGCTGTAGGTCTTTTGGGAGGGCTGGAAAGGAAGTGCGCCCAATGGTTGCCTTTGCCTCTTTATCTAAGATTTCAAAGCCAGAAGATTGAGTTACCTTAATCTTCTTAAGCCCCCCATCTCTTAATATGGTAAATTTAATATAAACTGTGCCTTCCCAGTTATTTTTTCTGGCCAAAAATGGATAGCGTTTCTCTTTCTCAAGCATTAGTCTTATTTGGTTTAGATAAGCCGCTAAGATATCTGCCCCAGGGGTTATATTGTTTTGCTCAAAGGTTACCTTTTCCCCAGATGGTTCCTGTAAAGGGATGTCAATAGATTTTGGCAACTCTGTTGCCATAGCAATACCTGCTTCAGAGATATTTTCTTTTTCCTTAGGTTCAGGGACCAGTTTTTCTGCCCGCCTGCCATCGCTACGCTCAGGCGTTAGCGGGCAGGTAGGAGACATTTTTTTCTGCAAAGGTTTCACCATTTCCTCTTTTTTTGGATTTTTGAGCCCCGCCTGCCACTGTGAGGTACAAGCAGGTAGGTGTGATTTATTTATTTTTTTGGATTCTTCAAATTTTTTCCTTGTTACTGGTTTAGATGCCATTTTCTTTGGACTGGCGGTCTTAAAGGTTGGCTTTACAAATTGAAAATGCATGACCAAAGGTATTTGTTTTACCTTTGGCCTTGAAAAATTGGGTGTTATAAGTATTGCTGTATGGACAGCTATTGAAAGCAAGAATGCAAAGATAAGTACCTTACTCTCTTTCATCTCTTTGTGCAGAAAGCACTACTGCCTTTGCCCCTGCCTTCCTAATTTCATCCATTACAGAGACCAAGATCTGCACCCGACAATCTCTATCTACTTTAACCATAACCTCTTTCTTTTCTTCTTTCCCAAGAATTGGTATTAGGCGGAAAGAGAGGCTTTTTATGCTTATTGGCCTTTTATTTAAAAATACATTCCCCTCTCCGGTGATGCTTACCACAATAGGTGAGGCTGCTTTCTGGACTGCTGTCTTTGAGGTGGGAAGCATTAAGTCTATTCCTTCTTCCTCAATAAAATGAGATGTAAGCATAAAAAATATGATAAGAAGTAATACCACATCTACTAAGGGGGCAATATTTAAGGTAAGGCCTCTTTTATTCATCAGTATTCCTGTATCTGCTCAAAATTCGGTGGAATTTTGAACAGACAATGATGCCCGCTGCAAAGTCTAATAAACGTTCTGATAGATCTTTTTCTTCCATTTTGCATTTTTCAATTTACACTTTACATTTTGCAATCAATTACATATTCCTTAATGCAAATATAAATTCAGTTGCAGTGTCTTTTATCTCTTTAGCAGTACGCTCTACTTTTCTTTCCAAAAAATGATAACAAAATGCAGTGGGGATGGCTACTATGAGCCCTGCTGCAGTAGTAATCATGGCTTCCCAAATACCACCTGCTAGCACCAAGGCATTTACCTTCCCCCCTACCCTTTCAATCACTTGAAAGGCCTTAATCATACCAGCCACAGTGCCAAGTAGCCCTAGGAGAGGTGCCAGTTGATATACCATAGGTAAAAGGCTTAGATGCCTTTCCATGCGAGAGATCTCTTTTGAAGTCACTAATTTTGCCACCTCTTTTAGTCCTTTTTCTCCTTCCCCTTCTCTATGTCCTTGGGTTAAGGCAAGCAACAATCTGGGCAAAGGGCCTGACTCTCTTTTTAAATGGTCTTCTACCCCCTTCCAGTCTCTTTTCTTGATAAAGGAAATGACCCTTGGCAAAAGTCTTTGTGAACAGCTTCTGAAACGCAAAAAATGATAAGTCCTTTCTATGATTATAGTTAAAGAGATAAGTGACAAAATACCAATAGGATACATTAATGGCCCACCTTTTATAAAATAATCAAACATTACTCACACCTTAAAAAAAGCATCTGTAGAAGCATAAGAATAAATATCATAATATCCCTCCCTTTTTTTAAACCTATGAGGGATTAAGGAACATGGTGACATTAGCGCCTCTTGGGGAAACTCCGGGTTTCCTTAATATTATATTCCTTACCTATACTCAAGGCCATAATCACTGCCTTATCTATTTCATCATAAGGAAAGGTAGGGGTACTAAGAATAAGATGGGGTGCTTTGTCATCAAACTTAAGCCCATACTTTTTGCTATTTTTATAAAGTTCAGTCCCGGGTAGGACATGTAATATACTAAAAACAATGTTAGTCGATTTGAGTTCGATCATGACCTTAATGGACTTGGCAAATTTGAAGAAATTATCTCCAGGGAGGCCAATAATTAAGTCCGTTAACACCTCTATTCCACCATCCATAAGTAATTTAACACCATTTTTAAACCTTTGCTCATCATAATAGCGATTAACATTTTTTAATATATCTGGATGAACTGTCTGGGGGCCCGTCTCTACACTCCGTACATTTGCCTTTTTAAAAAGTGTTACTGTCTCTTCATCAATCAGTTCCGCCATGATTTCTACCGTTCTTAGCCCCGCTTTAAACCTATTGGCTTCATATATAGCATTTGTAATCTTTTTTAACCTCTCCTTTTTAAGATTAAAGATAGGATCTACAAAGTGAAAGCTTTTAATATTAGGGTGACTCATTATAAATTCTATCTCCTTCCTTATCCTATCTTCAGGAAAAAATCTTAATCTTGGAAAATTTTTGCCTTCAAAGCAATAAGCACACCTATAAGGACAACCCCGGTATGTCTCTATATATGTGACTTCGTCTCTAGGAGTCAATATGCTTTGAAGATAAGGTGATGGTATTTGGCCTAAATTTTCAATGAGAGGTCTTTCAGGATTATCAATAACGTTTCCATCCTCCTGATATGTAATACCCTTTATGGAAGAGATATCCCCTCCATCTAAGTAGTATCTAAGTAGTTCAGCAAAAGTTACTTCTCCTTCTCCCCTCACAATTACATCGATAAATGGACTCTCTTTTATATATTTTCTGGCTATGGGAGTTACCTCGGGACCTCCGAGAATGATCTTTGTCCTTGGATAAAGCCCTTTTACCAATCTGGCTAGGCTTAATATCTTATCCATATTCCAACAATAGCAGGAAAAACCAAGTACATCTGGTTTGTTTTTACTCAAATAATAAAGGGCCTGTCTTATGTCATGAGTTTGTGCATCAAAATCAATTATTTCTATGTCAACCCTATTACGTATAGACCTATCTTTTTGAGCATAGGACTTTAAATATCCAAGGGCCAATGAAAAATGATTTGCCCAATCAAAGCACATAAGAATTGCTTTTGTCTTACTCATATAATTTTTTGATATCTTGGGGGTGCTTACTTTCTATTACAGGGCTAAATTCTTGATAGCCAAAATTTTTTAGATACTGTGAATCTACTCCTGGGCAAACACTTTTATAGATACAAACCTTGCAATTTTCATGATACTCATAAGATATTTCATAAGGGGTTTTATCTACATTATAGAGTGCGTGTATATGATGCTCAAGGCCTTGCATCACACAAAAGGGAATATTTTCGGTTAGTATCCATACCCTATTTAAGATACTTATATTGATGCTCTTCTCTATATAGGGCAATGCATGTCTCATGGGGAGAGAGCTATCTTTAAAAGAAAGTATTAATCGATTAATTTTATAAGGGATAATGGTGGCGATAATGTTTTGTAAATCCATGTAATTTTGCCTACATATGGGTATTCTTATGCAAATAAATTTATCTATAGGTAGTCTTTGCAGATTTTTTAAACCTTGAATGGTTTGCCAAAAACTACCCTTTGTTTGTGTTATATAGTCATGGATGTCTGGATTTGAGCCCCATATCTTTATTTCAAATAGATAGCATCCTGCTTCAATAGATTTTATGACCATTTGCATGTCCGAAAATATCCTACCATTGGTTAAGACCTTAATTCTTCTAAAACCCATGTGACGAGCCCTATCTATAATTTGAATAAAGTCACTCCTTATAGTTGGCTCTCCACCACAAAATTCTATACTATCTACTTCGCTATTAGTCATTTCATGAACTATGTCATTGAAGTCTGGAATTGTTTGTTCTTTATCTTTAGAACTACAATAAAGACAGTTATTATTGCACCTGCTACCTACAAATATCTTCTTATATTTAACCAAGGTTCACTTACAGAGATGAACTGCAAGGTTTAAAAAATCTAAACTAGCCCTTTTTTTGGTCTTTTTTTTATGTAACAAATGCCCTGATCTCTGTCAACCAATCAAAAAAAAGGGAAACCTTGACAGAGGCCCTCATGTTGTGTTAAGTTTTTTCAAAGAGGTATCACAAAATAAAAAAATGCATATCTCAGAGGGTGTACTTTCAGCGCCTGTATTAGCAGCGGGCGTTTCACTTTCAGCAGGAGCAGTTTATTTAGGTTTAAACAGGATGGACTATGATAGAATCCCTTCTGTAGCTATTCTTACATCAACCTTTTTTGTTGCCTCAATAGTCCATATACCTCTAGGCCCTTCTAGTGCCCATTTGATGTTAAATGGCCTTTTGGGAATTCTTTTAAGCTGGTCGGCATTTCCTGCTATCCTTGTTGCTCTAACCCTTCAGGCAATGCTTTTTCAATTTGGGGGTCTTACAGTACTGGGGGTAAACACCTTTACCATGGCCCTTCCTGCTATCTTTTGTTATTATATTTTTGGCCCTGCTGTTCGGGGAAAAAATCCAAAACTGGCCATTTTTGGTGCCTTCTTAGCAGGGACCACCTCTGTACTTCTATCTGGCTTATTAGTGGGCACTGCTTTAGCTTTTACAGGAAAGACCTTTATAGTTGCTGCCAAGGCCATAGTTGTTGCCCATGTCCCTATTATGATTATTGAAGGCATTATTACTGCAAGTGTAATAACCTTTCTAAGGAAGGTTAAACCAGAGATATTAAGGATAAAGACTTGATTTAAGCCACAGATTTACACGGAATGGCACAGATAAACACAGATTGTCAGGATTTTAAATATAAAAATATTTTCTTCAGGCATCGGCGAAAATCTGTGGCAAATTTTATTATTTC
>LJNA01000070.1 GCA_001304365.1 Syntrophobacter sp. DG_60
AATAAATTTAGGGCATTATATCAGATAGATCATTTTTTTTCTAAAAGTTTAATATATAGGTAATGCCGCCTATAATACCCCAAGTTTCGCTCTGTTCATTAAGCCCTACTCTACTCCCAAAATCTAATCGAAAGACACCCATTTGCCACTGGAGGCCCACAGTTGCCTTTGAATAATTATTCCCATAGCTACTCACTGCCCAGCCACTTACATCTACCATAAAAATAACATATTTATTAAGTGGATAACTAAAACCAACAGTATAAACAAATATATCATCCTGGCTATTAGCCGTTAGAGGGTTGCCTAGAATACCCAAACCGGCATTAGCAAAGATAGAAGCCTTTTTTACATATTTAGATAGAAGTAAGAGAGCAAAGAAATCAAATTCATTGGTACCAAACCGTTTATTATAATCAGCGTTTGGTAATTTTGTAGAAACAGCAAGAGAAATAGTAGGGATATTTGATGTTTCCTTCCAGATTCTTACCTTTCCTAGAATAGTTAGATCTCCTGAACCCCAATTCCCACTGAAACGTTCAGAATTCCTATAAATGCTACTATAAATGAAATCTACCTCTATATTATCTGCTAGACCTATCATCAAATCAGCAGAAGGTAATTCAGCTTCGTGTCTATGGGTACTCCGCCCTTCAAATGGAAACCACTTATCCTCACTATAAGAGGCACCCAACCTAAATGCCACCTGCTCTTTGGGCAAGGTGTGAGCGTCTATAGTACTCAATGGCCTGAGATCTACTGCTGAGGCAGGAATTATAAAAATTAAAGATGTAATTAAAAGTAGCCAGGTAATATAGATCCTTTTCACCCCTATCCCCTTTTTTTAATTAATCTAGCAAATTATGCCTTCATCATATAGCACAAAAGGCCCTTTAGTTTAAGAGAAATTTTATTTGGCACAGCCCTTGCATCAAGGCAAAAAATGTATTATATTTAAAAATCCTAGGCTGCTAAGCCAATTCCAAAACTTCCCGGTAGAGTGTCTAGTGCTTAATGAACGCGAGGCAAAATTATGTTCAGAATTAAACATTAAAACACTGGGAAATCTTGCTTCTACCTCAGTTAAAAAGGCCTTAGCCATTAGAAATCTTTGGCACAAATCTGTTGAGAACTTAATGGAAAAGCTGTCACGGTTTGTTTACAACTGGCGAGAGATAGAAATAGAGTTTATGAAAACACCATTTAGTGAAATTCTTCAGGAAATGGCTCGGATAATTCCGGAAAAAGAAAGGGTATTCTTTATCAGACGTTATCTTTATGGAGAGACATTAAGCGAAATTGGAAAAGATTATGGTCTAACCAGGGAGGCTGTCAGGCAAAAGATATTAAAGGCTACACACACCCTCTGTACACCTAATTGGGAAGACTTGGCAAATCGGTATTTGGAAAAGCATATTTTACCTTTATTTAAGGATCGAAATGGGCGATTATTACTTACAGGGAAACTCGAAAGGCGTTTACACCGTGAATATAAGGAGACACTCCATGTAGCTTATGCAACATTCATGTTATTAGAACAGCTTTACTATAGAGACAAAAATACCGAAGGTGCTAAGATTGTTAGAATTGCTAAAAAAACATTAGGAAAGGCCATTGCACGGGCATTTGATTCCAGATATCGTAGGGCCTATCGTCAAGGTGAGGTAGGAAAAAAGATAAGGCTACTTCGACGACTTAAAGGATGGACACAAGCGGAACTGGCCGAGCATATGGGGTGTGCTAGGATTACTATCAACCTATGGGAAAAAAATAGGTCTATTCCTAAAGACAAAAATTTAAAAAAACTTGCTCAAATATTTGGCATTTCTGTAGAGGCCTTATTTTATCCTGGCTAAACAGCCTAAGATCGGGTTAAAGGGGATGGCTTTATGCCATCCTCTTTTTTTTATTATGAGCCGCTCGATAGGGCTCTAAAAAAATCAAAGTAAAATTTAAATGATTATTTCCTTTATGTGCAAAATTGTGTAAACAATTTTGCAAGTATGCTCAAATATGGACTGGCTTTTCTAACAGGAATATTTCTTACCCTAAGTTTCCCCCCATTTAAATACTATGCATTGGCCTGGGTAGCATTTGTTCCTCTTTTTTGGGCTTTATCCAAGGTAAATTTATCTACGGCCTTTAATCTAGGCCTGCTTTGTGGCACTGTTCATTATTTTGGCCTGCTCTACTGGATTGTGTATGCAACAGTCAAATACGGGGGGCTGTCTTATCCCTCAGGCATTCTGCTTTTAGTATTGCTAGTAATATATTTAAGCCTTTATTTTGCCTTATTCTCTGCCTTTGTTCAGCAGTTAAATAGGGAGAGTTGGCTTTTTCCTATTGTCACCAGTGCTATTTGGGTAGGATTGGAATATGCAAGGGGCCATTTTCTTACAGGTTTTCCTTGGGAACTTTTGGGGAATTCTCAATACAGATGGCTGACATTCATTCAAATAGCTGATATAGGTGGAATTTACCTATTATCATTCTTAGTGATGTTGGGAAATACCATTTTCTTTCGGCTTATTTGTTTTCCTAAAAGGGGTCTTCTAAGGGCTATATCTTTATTAATCATCATGAGCAGTGTGCTGTACTATGGTGAAAGACAACTGAAGAATTGGGCAGCACTTATGGCCTCTTTGCCAAAGATAAATTTAGCAGTAGTACAAGGAAATATAGACCAATCCTATAAATGGGATAAGGCATTTCAAGAAGAGACTATTCAAATTTATGAAGATTTAACAAGACAGGCAGCAAAAATGCCTCCAGAAATCATTATTTGGCCAGAAACAGCCATCCCTTTTTATTTTCAAGAACCATCCATTTATCAAAGTCGTATCTTAAATTTGAGCAAGCACATAAAGATTCCACTACTAGTGGGAAGTCCAGCCTATGCATTGGATGGGGATACTGTCAAATATTTTAACCGTGCTTATTTAATCAATTTTGAAGGAGAGATTGTATCTTATTATGATAAAAATCATTTGGTGCCTTTTGGAGAATACGTACCTTACAGACGTTTACTCTTCTTCTTGCCACACTTAGTGAGTGTAATTGGCGACTTCTCTCCTGGGGTCATTAAACCCCTATTGGGTTTTAAATATCCATTGGGTGTATTAATCTGCTTTGAAGGCATTTTTCCTGAATTAAGCACTAAATTAGTAAAAAATGGTGCATTATTATTGATAAATATTACTAATGATGCCTGGTTTGGAAAAACCAGCGCCCCTTATCAGCACCTTTCCATGCTAGCTATAAGGGCAGTAGAAAATCGTAGAAGTATAGCTAGATCAGCAAATACTGGTTTTAGCGCATTTATTAAACCTACTGGAGAAATAATCAATAGGTCGTCTCTATTTGTTAAGGGGTATTTTTGTGAAAAATTACCCATTTTTAAAGGTAGAACCTTTTACACAAAATATGGAGACATCTTGGCTATCCTTTGTTTATGTGTTATGCTTATCTATAGTTTTTTGGTATTAAGGAGGTTATTATGGAGGAAATCAAAGAAGGTTTAGAATCATTGACCATCTGCTTAAACCACTTAGGGGAGTATCTTTGACATTGAAGGAAAACAGACCAGGTTAAAGGAATTACACAAGATCCTATCAAAACAAAAAGTTTGGGAAAAAATTGATGAATTTAAAAAACTTTTACAAGAAAAAAGAAAGCTTGAGGAAATCACTGAAACCTGGAGACAACAAAAAGAGAAATTAGAGGAATTACAACTGTTTTTTGAGTTGGCAGTAGAGGAAGAAGACCCTACAGCCTTAAAGGAAGTTAAACAAGGGCTTGAAGGCCTTCAAAAGGGGATAAAGAAGCTAGAAATAGATGCGCTGTTGAGTAACCCAGACGATAGGCTTAATGCTATTATGGAAATCCATGCTGGGGCTGGAGGGACAGAGGCACAAGACTGGGTAGAAATGCTACTACGAATGTATCTGAAGTGGGCAGAAAAAAAGGGATTTCACACAAAACTAACGGATATCCTATCAGGTGATGAAGCAGGTATCAAAAATATTACATTTTTGATAGAGGGCGAATACAGTTACGGCTATCTGAAGGGGGAAAGTGGTATTCATAGATTGATTCGTATTTCTCCCTTTGATGTAAGCGGGCGTCGCCACACCTCATTTGCCGCAGTCTCTGTATACCCCCAGGTAAGTGATGAGATTAAGATTGATATAAAAGATACTGACTTAAGGATTGAGACCTTCAGGGCAAGCGGTCCTGGTGGACAGCATGTAAATAAAACAGAATCTGCTGTACGTATTACCCACCTACCTACAGGCATTTCAGTCCAGTGTCAAAATGAAAAATCTCAATATAGAAATAAAGAGATTGCCCTAATGCTTTTAAAATCTCGCCTTTATGACCTGGAAAGGAAAAAGAAGGAGGCCAAGAAAAAGGCCATATATAGCGCACAAAAAGAGATTGCTTGGGGGAATCAAATCAGATCCTACATCTTACAGCCATACAAATTGGTCAAAGACCATCGCACTCAAATAGATATAAAACAGGCAGAAAGCGTTTTGGATGGGGATATAGATCAACTTATTGAGGCATACTTATTGAGGCAAAGAAATATAGGTTAAATTAAAGGAGGAAATGATGCAGAGCTGTATCTTTTGTAAGATTGCTAAAGGAGAAATACCCGCAGTAAAGGTTTATGAGGATGAAAAGGTATTAGCATTTATGGACATAAATCCCATTAATGATGGCCATACATTGGTTATACCAAAGAAACATGCTGAAAATATCTTTGAGATTTCACCAGAAGATTTATCGGAAGTGATTTCCGTAGCACATAAAATAGCAAGGGCTATAAAAAATTCATTAAATCCAGAAGGGCTTACAGTAGTTCAACTAAATGGCAGAGTCGCTGGACAAGTGGTGCCACACTTCCATGTTCATCTTATCCCTCGCAAAGAAGATGATCCTTTGAAAATTTCTTGGATGATGATTCCGGGTGATATGGATAAGATAAAGGCCACCGCAGAAAAGATAAAGAGTATTTTATAAATACAGCCGGTCAGTCGTTATTCATATTTTTTGGGAAGGCTTAGATAATAGAACCCTTCTTTTAATTTACCCCTTTTTAGGCAGCCTTTACCATAGATATTGCATTTTAAAGTCAGTTCCTCTATAGCCAAATGACGCTGCCTTAAGGAAAGGGTATTTGTATTTAGCAATTTTTCTATGGCAGCAATTCGCCACTTATCTAAACGGGGCATTTTAGAAAGTTGATCAATATGCCCTCCCCTTTTTACCACTAATGCTTCCTCTAAAAGATAAATGGGGTATGTTGCAGCAACACGTAACCAAAGGTCATAATCTTCACAGACAGGAAATAACTCATCAAATAGGCCAACTGCCTCAAACAATGCTTTATGCATCATTGCAGCTGAAATGCTTACCATACACCTTTTTAGACACTGCTCAAATATCATCCCTGAAGGCTTTTTGTGATACTTCTTGGGATTTACCCTAACCCCATTTCTTATCCAGATTTCCTCTGTTTGGCAGACTAAAGCATCAGGGTGGTGTTTAAAAAATTCTACTTGAATACTCAACTTCTTAGGTCTCAAAATATCGTCGGAATCAAGGAATGCAATAAGTTCTCCTTGAGCCTGAGAAATTCCTAAATTTCTGGCTATGCTCACACCTTGATGAGGAATACGAATATATTTTATTCTATCATCATAATCATCCATTATAGAAGCACTTTCATCTATAGAGCCATCATCTACTACAATTAATTCAAAGTTAGGATAATCTTGATTTAATATAGAACTAATGGCCTCTTTTAAAAACTTTACCCTATTATATGTAGGAATAATTACACTAACCAGCATTTTTTATGATGCTTTTTGCCATCTTTTCCCAGACATTGGGCACCAAAATATGAAATCCACCTAATTGCCCTGAATCCACAGGATGTGGCAGATGCTTTAAACATTGAACATGACAGGGAACTCCCTTGGACTTAAGCAGACCACAAATAATATGGGCCTCGTATTCTAAAGGTGTAAAGAAAATTTCTACCCATTCTTTATTTTCAAAATTTTTTCTTTTTAAAAATGGGATTACCTTCATGTAATCCTTCCTAAAAGACTAATAGCACCCATAACTATAAGTTGCCCATCTAGGGCGGCCTCTGACAAAATACCCAGCGTTATATTCCTTTTTTCTATTTTCCAAAGATAATAAAGGAAGGCAATCAAAACTATACCATAACCTAACCCTACTGGAGGAAATATATTTAATAAAGTACATAAGAAAGTTATAAGGATTATCCCTATAGTGGTGAAATAGAGTATTTTAATAGTCAATCTTTCTCCCAAGACAATGGGAAGTGTTTCCCTCCCCACCATTTGATCTCCCTGAAGGTCTAAAAGATCAAGGGTCATAGTACGGACGAGGGCTATGGATGTTAAATAAAGAAATACAAATAAGGATTCAGGAAACAAAGATACATGATTTAATATTAGAGGTAAAATGGCCCCTAAAGACCCCCAAGCCAGTGGTACCATGATGGTCTTTGAACCAGGAACATCCCTCAATCTACGCCCCAGTAAGGGTAATTTTAGATTATAAATCAGGCCCAAGACAATCATAAAGAACATGAATAAAAATGCCCATAGATTGTAAGAGACCAAGGCTAAAGACAAAATGAGGCTTACTATACCTGCTATAATAAAAAAATGAAGGTGTTTTTTATAAAATCTTACCCTTGCTGGTTCTTTAAGTTTGGTAGCCTGTATGTCAGTAAAGTGATTTAGCAAATGCATGGCCCAAAGATAGGCCAAGGCAACTACTGGTGACAGGGTCATTTTTAAATGAAGCAAAGTAGTGCCTACAATGGCCAAGCCGGCACCTCCTAAAGCTGCCCAAAAATTACTAAGTAATGCCAGTTTTAATATTCTGTAAGGAAACGATAGAGGTGTAGCAGTGGATAAGATCTCCTCTAGTTTAAATATTACTCGTCGAATAACCCAATGGGGGGTAGAAGCCCCTGCGGTTACCCCAATAGTCTTAAATCTCTTCACCTCACCTGAAATCAATTCATCCTCTGTCTCAATGTGATAGGCCTTCACCCCAGAATCACTTGCGATCTGAGCAAGACGCTTTGTGTTACCACTAATTTTACCTCCCACTATTACAAATGCCTCCGCTTTTCCAGCTATTTCTCTTACTTCTCGCTGCCGCTCCTGTGTAGAGTGACAAATTGTATCAAATATCTTTGCCTCTGGATACTGCTTTCTAACAGCATCTGCTATTTCTTGAAAAAGCCTTTCATTTTGAGTAGTCTGAGCCACTACCAAAGGCTTTAAAAAGGGAGGCAATTTATATAAATCTTCAACTTTGTCTATCACCCAAGTTTGATTTTGGGAAAAGCCTATAAGCCCCTTTACCTCTGGATGCTCTTTTTCTCCAACGATGATGACTGTATAGCCCTCTTGACAAAATTGTTTAATGATTTGTTGAACCTTTTTTACTCTAGGGCATGTGGCATCTATTATTGTTACGCCAGACCGCATCAGCCCTTGCTTTACCTGGGGAGAGACTCCATGGGCCCTAACAACCACTACACTGCCCTCTGGAACCTCCTCTGGTTTAGAGACTACCTTTACTCCCTGTGCTTCTAAGAGCTCTAAGACTTGGGGATTATGAATAACAGGGCCCAGTGTATAAACTTTCTTACCTTTATAAACCTTAGCTGTTTTAAACACTAAATCTACCGCCCTTCTTACCCCCATGCAGAACCCTGCTTTTTTAGCCAAGATAATCTTCATATTTGGAATTCCCCTAAATCATAATATCATTTATGTAATTTAGATGGAAGTAGATGGCTCCTGGTGGGGACCTCTGGACTCCAAATCCAAACATAGAGTAAAAATTTAAATTTCAGAAAAGCCTTTAAGGGTAAGAAAATGTTCATTCTTAAAGGCTTTTTTCTTTTTTTAGTCAATTGGCTGGCATTGGCGTAAATTTAGGAATTTGGAGTATCGTGGGCACAATTTTGGGCACAAAATAATTGCAGGCGGAAGTCAAAAAAAGCAGGGCATCCCAATTACCACCTCTACCCCCCTACCTTAACATAGCGTGTTTAGACAATTTTCAATATTTCAAGAGACACAATTGGTAAGAAAGCGTTGACAAAGGGAGCTGGTTGTGTTAGACATTTTGAATAAAGATATATATGCCCAACATTTTGCTTGTCAAGATATATACACAAACCGCAATAGATACTCGCATGATTATCGCTGAATCTTGGGGAAATGGAAAAGGATTATATTGATTATTTATTAGACCATATGGCTAAGAGGGGAGTAAATATTGACATGCTAATGGGATTAATACGGGATGTAGGTCATATCGTAATTAATAGCTCCGATATATCTCTAAAGCTAGTGAATGAACGACTTGAGCATCTGGGTTGGGGTAAGAATGTATTGGATGAAAAGGGGCTTCAACTCATTCTCTTAGTT
>LJNA01000071.1 GCA_001304365.1 Syntrophobacter sp. DG_60
TATTTATGTCAGAAGACCCATTATCTACAGTAGCTAGGGGCGCAGGAGAGGCCTTAGAGAATCTTTCTATATTAAAAGAAGTTGCCATTTATTAGTGTTCTCAAGGGGGATCTTAAAAAAGAAGTCATATCTTTTTCTTATCTTTATAATCCTATTTCTATCATTTTCTCTCTGTAGGCAAAGATTCACTCCCTGGGATAAATTTTTTGTAGAGATAACTGCCCCTTTTCAAAAAAGTACGATCAACCTTTATCATAAAATAATACACTTTTGGCAGGTGTATGTTGATTTAAGGCATGTAAAAGAGGAGAATCTGCGCTTAAAGCAGGAGATCAGGGTACTACGCAGTGGGAATGATAGGGGTAAAGAATCCTTAGCAACTGTCCACAAATTACAGAAATTATTAGGTCTAAAGAGCCAACTCTCCTATCCCTGTCTAGGGGCCACAGTTATTGGGAATACATCTAACCCATGGTTTAAAACCATTTTTATAGATAAGGGGAGCAGAGATGGCATACAAATGCATGCACCCATAGTAATGCCTGAAGGTTTAGTGGGACAAGTAATAAACGTAAGTCCCCATTATGCTAAAGTGTTGTTAATTATCGATCATAATAGCAGGATAGCAGTCATCTGTAAGAGGAGTAGGACAAGGGGAATGTTTGTAGGGCAGGGGAATAAAAGTGGTAAATTAGAATATGTACCTAAAGATGAAGATATTAAACAGGATGATATATTGGTTACCTCTGGATTAGATAGCATATTCCCAAAAGGTATAGTAGTGGGTAAGGTATTGAATGTAAGAGACAAAAAGGAGGGTTTGTTTAAAGAAGTATGGGTTAAAACGGCTGTAAATTTTGGGCATCTAGAAGATGTTTTAGTACTTATTAAGGAGAGAGCTTGTCTTCCCATGAAGTAAAAAATTATATACTTTATTTAGGAATAACTGCCTTTTTATTTCACTTAGCCATTTCCCCTATTGGGACTTGGACAAATTGTATAGGGTGGATATTGCTTTCACTGACTGTAATTTATCTCCGTCTTCTGGCTATAAAGGGGCATATAGCCTTGACTATTGTCTTTGGATACCTTTTAGATATATTTGGAAGCCCCAGAATAGGTCTGTATCTGACAGCATACTTAATACTTTTATGGCTTATACCTAAACTTAAAAAAAGACTGGTTTGGCAAAGTATTTGGGGCTGTTTTACCCTTTCCATTTTGCTTTTGGCCCTTATTCAGATATGGATAACCTTTTTAATGCTATTTTTAAATACAACACATTTAAACTTAGTTTCCTTACAAAGCATTGTTATTCAGAGCTTAATTGGAGCTATAATTTCTCCTATGTTGTTTAAATTTTATGATATGATATCACGTGAATTTGTGTAATCGTTCACCGCAGAGTGCGCAGAGGAAAATAAGAATTTTAAAAATGCTTTGCTTTTGCGCTCTGTGATCTCTGCGTTCTCTGCGGTAAATAGAAAAATGATGAACGGTTATGAATTTGTTAAATAGCTATGCCTCTTAACCAAAAAAGGCAATTAGAACAGTGGCGCAGTAGGACTAGGCGCCTTGCTTTTGTGGTTATTTTTGCCTTTATTGTAGTTTCCTTGCGCTTGTGGCACTTACAAATACTAAGTGGCAGTGAATACAGAGCACTTTCAAAAAATAATCGCTTGGGAATCGAATCTGTTTCTGCTTGTCGTGGCTTTATCTATGATCGTCATGGGACATTGATAGCCAAGAATAATGCTTGTTTTAATCTATTCCTCTACCCCCACCTTTTGAAGAATCCCCAAAGATATGCTGCATTTTTGGTAGACATTTTAAAGAGGCCCAAAGAGCAGTTGTTTCTTTATCTAGAAAAGGTAAAACAAACTTATCCCCTCAGGCCACTTTTGATAAAGAAGGCACTGTCTTGGGAAGAGATAGCCTATATTGAAGGTCATCATTTTGAGTTCCCTGCCTTAGTAATTAAGATAGAGCCTATGAGGGTGTACCATCACCTAGCTGCCCATCTTATTGGTTATATCAGTGAGATTAGTAAAGAACAGCTGAAGGAGCGAATTTTCTCAAACGCAATGGGAGGCGACTTGGTTGGCCAGTATGGAATAGAGAGGGCATATCAAGATATGCTTTCAGGGATTAAAGGCGAGCGCTTCTTGGAGATAGATGCCTTTGGAAGAGAACTTAAGTTATTGAAAGAGATTATGCCTTTATCAGGGTATAACCTTTATCTTACCATCGATGTAAGATTGCAAAAATATGTAGAAGAATTGTTAGAAAAAAAGACAGGGGCCATCATTGTCTTAGACCCTAATACTGGACAGGTATTGGCTATGGCCAGTACTCCTGCATTTGATCAGAATTTATTTACTAAAGGCATTGATACCCAAACTTGGCTGAAACTAAAAAATGACTCTAACCGACCCTTTCAAAACCGCGTAACCACAGGTCTTTACCCACCTGGCTCTGTCTTTAAGGTAATCACTGCCATAGCTGGCTTAGAAGAAGGGGCAGTTTCACCTTATACCAAAATTTATTGCAGTGGCGAATTTAAATTTGGTAATCGCATTTTTCGTTGCTGGAAAAAAAGTGGGCATGGTTGGATCAATGTGAAAGGTGCATTAATTCAATCTTGTGATGTGTTCTTTTACAAATTAGGAAAAAAATTGGGCATTGAATGCTTGGCCCGGTATGCAAAGGCCTGTGGTTTTGGTCAAGCTACAGGCATTGAGATAAATGAGGCAAAGGGGCTGGTTCCTACACCTGCTCATAAGTGGGCCATATGGAAGAAGCCCTGGCAAAAGGGAGAGACATTAAATGTAGCTATTGGGCAGGGTTCATTGTTGACAACCCCTCTTCAAATAGCCATGTTTTTTACTGCCCTTTGTAATGGCGGTATAATGTATAAACCACAAGTATTATTAAAAGTAGAAGACAGGAGTGGCAAAGTGATAAAGGAGGTCAAGCCAATTGTGAAAGGGAACTTGCCTTTTCATAAACATACCTTAGACATAATTATTGAGGCTTTAGCTAGGGTGATGAAAAGCCCATTGGGCACAGGTTATGGGTCACGCTCTACAAAGATCCCCATTGCCGGCAAAACAGGCACAGCTCAAATAGTGTCTCTCCCCCAAGAGGAAGTAGAGCTCCCTTATCTTTATAGGGATCATGCCTGGTTTGCAGGTTTTGCGCCAGTAAACAATCCCAAAATAGTGGTAGTAGTGTTGATTGAACATGGTGGTAGTGCCTCAAGCACATCAGCCCCTATTGCAAAAAGGATTATAGAGTTCTTCTTAACTAACTCGATACTCGATACTAGATACTCGATGCCGGAAACGAGGATCGAGCATCGAGAAACGAGGATCGAGTAAAGTGGAATATAAACCTAATTGGGGACTTATAACAGTGGCATTATCAATAGTGATTATAGGGCTTTTGACCCTTTATAGTGCTAACTATCGCTTGGATACCGAGGTCACTTTGTTTTACAAGCAAATTTGCTGGGTTATTCTCGGGATTATGTTTATGATTATTGCTATATTCATTAATTATTATCGGTTGAAATTTTATATTCCTTATCTATATGTGCTAATCTTGATTTTATTAGGCAGTGTCTTAATATTTGGCCATTCTGTTATGGGTTCTAAACGATGGCTTTCTTTAGGGTTATTTGCTATCCAACCCTCAGAATTTACTAAACCTATAATTATTTTAATTTTAGCCAAATATTTTAGTGAGGCAGAAACTATTATTCATGGATTAAAATCTTTTCTAAAAGTTGTGGCTCTAGTTTTTCTTCCTGCTATTCTTATCATCTTGGAACCCCATCTGGGTACTGCCCTTATCTTATTTATGTTATTTAGCACAATGATCTTTGTTGTTCCTGTAAGACCTAAAATCTTATGGGGTTCAGCCTGCTTAGGGATTTTTTTATCCCCACTTATTTGGTTTTTTGTTCTTAAAGGCTACCAGAAGAAGAGAATCATAAGCTTTCTCTTTCCAAGTCATGACCCCCTTGGTGCAGGATACCATATCCTACAATCCAAAATTGCTGTGGGTTCAGGATGGATTTTTGGTAAGGGTTTTCTTAAAGGAACCCAAACCCAACTGCATTTTCTGCCAGAACGCTGTACAGATTTCATCTTTTCTGTATTTGCTGAAGAATGGGGGCTATTAGGGTGTTTAGTGCTTTTAGGCCTGTATTTTTATTTAATCACTATGGGCCTTGACATCGCAAAAAAAGCCAAAACATCATTTGGAACTATGTTGGCCCTGGGTCTAACCGCTATGTTCTTTTGGCAAACCGTCATTAACATCGCTATGGCCTTGGGACTACTGCCCATAGTAGGTGTGCCATTGCCCTTTATGAGCTATGGTGGTTCGACCAGTTTAGTCAATTTTATAAGCTTGGGTCTGTTGATAAATGTAGGAAGAAGACACTATTTGTAATTGCAAAATGCAAATTGCAAATTGAAAAATGCAAAATGAAAGAAAAAGATTTGTCAGAACGTTTATCAAACTTCGCAGCAGGCATCATTGGATTTATTGTCATACTTAATAAAATTATTTAAGTGTTTATTTTGAATTTTAAATTTTACACTTTGCAATTTTCATTTTTCATTGTCTGCTCAAAATTCAGCGGAATTTTGAGCAGATGTAGGGGAAGCGATGGTTAAAATCATTGATGGAAAAAGGATAGCAACTGAAATTAGACAGACATTGAGGGAGGAAATAGTTAATTTATCTAAAGAGATAGGGAGAGGGCCGTGTTTAGCAGCAATATGGTTAGGTGAACACCCGGCCTCTGCTACTTATATTCGAGCCAAAACGCGCGCTTGTGAAGAAATAGGCATGAATTTTAAACTCCATCACCTCCCAAAAAACACTAATCTATCAGAAATTTTGTCCTTAATCAAAGGTCTTAACCAAGACAGGGGAGTGGATGGAATTTTGGTGCAATTGCCACTGCCTAATCATCTCCCAAAGGATCAGATAATTGAAGCTATTTCTCCGAAGAAGGATGTAGATGGGTTCCATCCTTACAATTTGGGAAGGCTTATGGTAGGGGAACCTACATTTACCCCTTGCACCCCTGCAGGGATTTTGGAGCTTTTAAAACGAGAGGAAATCCCTACTGACGGTGCAGAGGTAGTGATTTTAGGTCGCAGCGACATTGTGGGAAAACCTTTGGCTAACTTACTTTCACAGAAAAATATAGCCAACGCCACAGTCACTATTTGCCACACAGGGACTAAGGATTTGCATTTTCATACTAGAAGGGCAGATATTCTTATTGTGGCTATAGGTAGGCCCAAGATGGTGGGTAAGGACATGATAAAAGATGGTGCAACAATAATAGATGTGGGCATCCATCGGCTACCTGAAGGCCTCTGTGGTGATGTGGATTTTTTAGAGGTAAAGGAGAAAGTTGCAGCTATTACCCCTGTACCTGGGGGTGTAGGACCTATGACTGTAGCCATGCTTTTAAAAAATACAGTTAAGGCATATAAACAACATTTCAGAATCAGTTGATTTGCAAGGCCTGAGCTAGCCGCTATTACTTATAAATAAAGCGAATTTTTCATACAGGAGTTTTTCTTGACAAACGTTAGAAAATGATTTAAAGAATTGGCGAGGTTATATATTTTGATTTTGTGAAAAGGAGGTGAAAAAACATGAGAAAGAAACTAGCTTTAGCATTAGTCCTTGCCTTTGTGTTGGCCTTTGCAGTTCAGGCCTTAGCAAAGGATATGGAGGGAAAGGTGACCGCTGTTGATCCAGATGCCAAGACTGTTACAGTGGAGGAGGTTTGTCTTGACGTAGGACACGTAGATTTGTCTGGAATCGAAGTTGGCGACACTGTAAAGGTTACTTATAAGGAAGAAGGGGGAAAGAACATTTTGGAATCTATTGAGGCAGCGGAGGAAGAATTTATACCTATGGAGGGTTGTTAACTTAAACAGCGGTAGCTAGAAAAGAATTTAGGGATTTCAAGATTTAAAACATATTTTTTCTGTCAAGAGGAGGAGGTATGAAAAACCTCCTCCTCTCTTTTTTTAGTCAATAGTTACCTTTTTTGTTTCCTTGTACCAAAGCTGATTCCATTGGGACAAAGGTCCTTTCCTTTCACCAAAAGGTACATACCATAGTTCCACATCAATATCCATTTCTTTAACCAAAATGTTCCTGACGGTTTTCTTCCCTTTTTTCACGTCTTCATAGGGAAATGGCATTTCAAAGGTCTCTGTTATTGTGCGCAGAGGTGGAAGGCTGGTATCACGAATCAGGCCAGCCTTTTCGTAGGGTCCTCGGCCCATCTCTTCACCACAGGCCATCCTTCCTGGAGCAGGCATATAGATTTTCTCACATTTACAGATTTCCTTACCATCAGGGCTCTTTGCGGTCGCATCCAGGACCATTCGGTTTGGAGTGGGTCAGCCATCCGGGATACCATGACCCGTTTTATTGGTGATTTCTACCCTGGTCACTGACATAGGAATCACACCCTCTTCCTTACTTTTTCGCCAATAATAGCTATAGGCATCAACCTCAAATCTTAGGGCTTCCTTGGCCATATCCGGATCCCGGTAGGATGGGATTACATGCCCTTTGTTGAGTTTTCTCATGTGGCAATACTGGCATGTTTTATGACCACCTTCCGGGATGTAGGCGAATAGATAACTCCCATAGGCCGTGGCACACTGTGATGGCTCTTCAAACTCAAGGTTTGGCCCCAGGCCATGGCATTGCCCACAGAAGATGGACTCGTGTCGAATGAGACTCTTTTTCATCTTTGGATAGTTCTCATCATCGTGTTCCCCATCCGTTGTTCCATAAACGGGGTCCTTTTCCGGGAAACCTTGAGCCCACTTGTGAGTGATGGCCTTCGTCTGGTGACAGATCAGGCAGTTGATATTGAGCTTACTAAGCTTTTCTCTTATTTCATTCCATTGAGCTCGAGTTTTGACTTTAGTAAATATTAGCTTTACGATCTCCCGGGCAACATCATCTGTGGCCTCTGTGAGCTGTGGCAGATGACACTTGGCACATAGCATAAGATGCTTTACTTTGACGTCTTCAGGTTTTTTGACCCCAGAATAGGGCCAGGTCATCATGCCTTTTGTTATGGAGGTTTTGATTGTGGCTGCCGTCCTACCACCTAATCCAAATATGGATTTGGAATGGGCAGACTTTTCCCACTCTTCATAAATTTCTTCATGGCAATCCTTACAGGAGTTCACATCATACCTTACTGCCAGTTCATCGATGCTCTTTGCTTTCTCTGCTCCTGCATTTGCAGGTTGAGACCAAGTCAACAACAATACCAGACAGACAAACACCAAAACAAATCTCAAAAATCTCATAGCTCCTCCTTTTTTACAAAAACTTTCATTGTTTATTTTTTCCTAAAGGACAAAAACATAACTGGAATATAAACAAATGCAGTCCTTTTGTCAAGCAAAAAAAGAGAGATGTCATTTAAAAATTAAAAGTGCACTTCATGATTAGTGTATTAAAGCCCCCAACGTTAGAGGTGATAAAGAGAAAAATATTGTAGTGTTGTAGAGAGT